>NZ_RHJO01000001.1:0-280972 GCF_004211985.1 Escherichia sp. E10V10
CAGCACCGGAGATAAATATTAAGCAAAGCGAATCTTCATTACCTGATCTGGCAAGCGAAGCTGCTCAACAAGAAGAACAAAGTAACAAAGGCAAATCCGTCAAGGAACGTGGTGCCAATTACGTTACCGAGTCCGCCCAGCAGGGCTTCGAGAACCTGACTCCAGAAGCGCTTGAATCCCAGGCGAGAAGCTATCTGCAAGGGCAAATCACATCATCCGCACAGTCTTATATCGAAGGTGCGCTTTCTCCTTATGGTAAAGTTCGCTCTAACCTTTCCATCGGTCAGGATGGCGATCTGGACGGCAGTTCAATCGACTATTTTGTCCCCTGGTATGATAATCAGAGTACGGTATATTTCAGTCAGTTTTCTGCGCAACGAAAAGAAGAGCGCACGATAGGTAATATAGGTTTAGGCGTAAGACATAATTTTGATAAATGGCTTCTGGGGGGAAATATATTTTATGATTATGATTTCACCCGCGGACATCGCCGTTTAGGCTTAGGAACAGAAGCCTGGACGGATTATTTAAAATTTTCTGGTAACTATTATCATCCGCTTTCAGACTGGAAAGATTCAAAAGATTTTGATTTCTATTTAGAACGACCCGCACGTGGCTGGGATGTCCGGGCGGAAGCCTGGTTACCTTCTTATCCGCAGCTGGGGGGCAAAATTGTTTTCGAGCAATATTATGGTGACGAAGTGGCGCTCTTCGGCACCGATAATTTAGAAAAAGATCCCTATGCAGTGACGCTCGGCGTGAACTATCAACCCGTTCCGTTACTGACGGTCGGGACGGACTATAAAGCAGGTACTGGAGATAACAGTGATCTTAGTGTTAACGCCACGATTAACTATCAGTTCGGTGTTCCGCTAAAAGATCAACTGAATAGCGATAACGTCAAAGTTGCTCACTCGCTGATGGGCAGCCGCCATGACTTCGTCGAACGTAATAACTTTATCGTGCTGGAATACAAAGAAAAAGACCCACTTGATGTCACCTTGTGGCTTAAAGCAGACGCCACCAATGAGCACCCGGAATGCGTGATTAAAGACACGCCAGAGGAAGCGGTTGGCCTGGAAAAATGTAAATGGACCATCAACGCGCTGATCAACCACCATTACAAAATTGTCGCCGCCTCGTGGCAGGCGAAAAATAACGCTTCCCGCACGCTGGTCATGCCTGTTGTTAAAGCGAATACCATCACTGAAGGTAACAACAACCACTGGAATCTGGTGCTGCCCGCCTGGCAGTACAGCTCCGATCCCGCCGAACAGGAAAAGCTCAATACCTGGCGCGTGCGTCTGGCGCTGGAAGATGAAAAGGGTAATCGGCAGAATTCCGGTGTGGTGGAAATCACCGTGCAGCAGGATCGTAAAATTGAGCTGATCGTCAATAACATCGCAGATGTGCCGGATGAGAACAATCACAGCCACGAAGCCAGCGCCCAGGCAGACGGCGTCGATGGTGTGGTGATGGATCTCGACGTCACTGACAGCTTTGGTGATGACACTGACCGTAACGGCAATGCACTGCCAGAAGATAACCTTTCGCCGCAGCTTTACGATGCGCAGGATAAAAAAGTTACGCTCACCAATAAACCCTGTTCAACCGAGAATCCCTGCGTCTTTATCGCTAAGCAGGATAAAGAAAAAGGCACCGTTACGCTCTCCAGTACGTTACCCGGTACTTTCCGCTGGAAAGCGAGAGCCGCGCCGTATGACGACAGTAACTATGTTGATGTGACTTTCCTCGGCGCGGGGGGCAATGATGTTAATGCCTTTATCTACCGTGTATCTGCAACTAACCCTGTCAATCTTATCGGCAATGAGAAAGAGCATTTGCCTGTTGATAATGCCTATCGCTTTGTCTTGTGGCGCGATGCCAACAACGATGGCGTTTTCCAGCAGTCGGAAAAACTGACGGAAGAGGAAATGGCGCAATACGACTACCAGTGGGAGTTTACCGGGCACAGCGTCAATGGCTACACCGGAGCGCAATCGAATACCAGTAATGAAGATATTGTCATCCCTGCTACTAACGAAGAGGCCGTACAGAAATTTGGCGCCCAAAAAGAAGATGGCGTGCAGGGGTATGGATTACGTGTGGTTTACAGCAAGCATTAGATCGGCGTGCTGGATATTAATCAAGGAGAGAATTGAATGAACAATCATTTAACGCGGCCGATGACGAAAGTCGCGCTGGCGCTGGCTTTAGCGGGATACTGTGCAGTGCCTGCCGCGATGGCTGAAGGGCAGGGTAATCTCAGGGCGGGTCAGTGGCAGTCAGAATCACAAAGTACCGGCACCATTCAGGGGACCGTGCCGTGGATCACTCGTAGCACATCAGAAACGAGCGATGCTGATAAATCACATGTCGTTATTGCTATTGATCGTGGCAGCCGCACGGTCACAACGGACGGTGATAAGCAGTTTCATGTGGGTGACACACTGACAGCCAGCTGGGCGATTGGTGATACCCAGGGGGACCTTGATGACAATAACACAGCGACTAAAGCAACCCTCCAGTGGATGAGTTATAGCGACCAGTCAGGCGCGGATCCTAAAGAGATTGGTACCGTAGGGAGCGATACATATACCATCGCGGCTGCGGATGCTGATCGATACATAGGCTTGAAGATCACGCCAACCACGACAACCGGTGATCCGAACGTTGCGGACCAAGTTGTGATGCTTGACCTCTCCACCAATGCAGGCGGTGGTTCTGACAGCGATGATATTCCTGAAGGTCCGGTGTTCGATGATGCAGTTCATGTCGTAATTCACGAAAAAGACATCAATACGAATCTATTGGGTAAAGCGACGAAACTCAAAACGAATACCACCTATCAAGTCATGTTGTGGAAAGATAAAAACAACAACAGTACTTATGATGCAGGCGAAGAGGTTACCAGCCAGTACAACTATCGCTGGCGCTTTACCGGAACCAGCCTCCAGTTGGGCACAGCCGGTGGTCTTGTTAATCCGACTTATAACAACAGCGACCTGGTTATCCCTGTTACCAATGCCGAAGCGAAAACCGCGTTCGATTTTGCCGGAAGTGGCGTTGTCCTCGGCAACGATGGTGTCCAGGGCTACGGTTTATCTATCGACTACCAGAGAAAATAATCGTTTCCAGCACCATTCCCGTAAGGGAATGGTGTTTTTCCGCGCACTTTGCTTAGCCAGCGTTAAGCAAAGTGGGTTGAGGTGAAAACGAAACTTTAAACGGGCAGGTTTCAATCATGGGGGGGGACTTTGAAACTGATAAAAGCGATAACGGCGGTTTTAATGCTATCTCTGATTGCGCCTGCAGTGGCGGCCTTAAAAGGCGGGCAGTGGCAACAATCAGATGCTTCAACCGATGCTATTAACGGTACTCCTCCCATAGCAGACAGCGCCAGCGTGCCCGTTTATCAGGGCAGCGTCCAGCTTGATCCCGCCAAAGAGCATGATGTCGCCAGTGCTGCGACCCCGAGTAGCTTCAGCGTTGACGCCAGCGCGACCAGTATGATGTTAATTAACCCGAGCGACACCGAAGGCGACATGTTCAATAACCCGCCATTGCTGCGCTGGCAAAACCAGACGTTGCCTGCCGTCTCGCTGGTCTGGGCAGAGGCTGCCACACCTGATGTGTCACTTAATCCACAACCTCGCCCCGATCGCTCCTTCTGCGCACAAAACCTTGCGGGACATAAGCTGGTGGCGATCCCGCAGTTTGACCCTAAAGAAACGCTCCCGACGCTGAATCTCTTTACCTTTACCGGCGTGCCGAATCAGGGCGCGGTATTGCTCAATGAAAAGCAGGTTACGCTCAATATTGCCCCAGCCCAGGGCGATTTAGTGACGGTGAACGCCAGCGGTTTTGATGATTCGCTAAAGGCAGCAAAAACCACCGTCGGCAGTTCAATAACCTTAACAGTCACCACTAAAAACTGTGAGGGTAACCTGGCAGGAAAGATTCCCTTTGTTATTAAACGGAAAGACGCCTTAAACCGACAGGGGGCGACAAATAATAACGATCCGGTCATCCTGGACAGCACGGAACTTACCACTACGTCGACGGAGTATCGCGGTACGACGGATGTCAACGGTACTGCGACCATCACCGTAACTCAGCCTGCGGGGCCGGGGGTGAAAACGCCGCTGGTGGTCAGCCTGCCGGGAATTACTCAAACCAGCGAAACGGCAGTTATTTTTACCGTATTCACCAGCCCTGACGTACCGCAGGCCAATATGTGGGGGCATATGGCGGATACGCTGAAAGCCCAGCAATACACCTTCAGTCGCCCGAAACTGGCAGCGGAAGTGAGTAATGAGGATGGCACAGTTGGTGACCATAACGAAACCTGGTCAACCTTCAGCTGGAGTGGGGCCGATAACCATTGCGAGATTCTGCCGGGAATGCGCCAGTTTGGCGCGATGGCAACGGTGGTTCCGACTTCAATCCAGGAGGTTGCCGGCTGGCCAATGCAGGGGGATTATTACTGGTCGTCGCTGGCGGGGATAACCGGGCAGCACCATGCGGCAGATGTCTCTAATCGCAGCGAGTCGCAAATGTCAGACAGTGCCCGGTTTCTGGTCAGTTGTGTCGATAAAGAAGCGCCTGATGTGGAGCCGAAAATTGTCCTGACGCCTGCAAATTTTGACGATACGGCGCAGGCGATGAAAGCACATGTTGGCGAGAACGCAGTCATGCGTCTGACCATCACTGACAGTAAAAATAACGATCAGCCGTTAGCCTATTACTATTTTTCCCTGCATCTGGATGATGGTATTAACCGTAAGAATCAATCTGATCCTGCCTGGGAAGCGCATCCGGTACAAATAGCTGGTGGTGCAAATTTGCGACAGGTCGATGTGCATAATTATGAAGGCATTACAGATGCCAATGGCCAGGCCACACTGACGCTAAGCCAGCCCGATGGTGTTGGCGTAAAAACGCATCTTACGGCGGCTATGCGCAGTAATTACAGCGCAACGGATGCCAAAGATGTCATCTTCACTGTTGTCACCAGCCCGGACAGTGAGTATGCCCGCATGTGGGGACATATGAGTAAAGGTATTATCGAAGCTGGTAATCTCTACAAACGTCCGCGGTTAGCGGATGAAACGACCCATGAAATCGGTTCGGTGCGTGAAAATAACGAAGACTGGGCGCTATTTGACCAGAAAACCAGCATGCAAGCGGAATGTGGCGTGGGACATATTCCGTCGCAAATCTCGCTGGAGAGTTTATATGCAGGCCACCAGGGTAACACTATCGGCACGGAGTTCGGATGGCCAACGGTAAACTACGATTATCTCTCTGCGGCACAGTTGCCCGATACACACACATCTGTTGATCTGGCGACGGGGAACGTCGACACCTATTCGGGTTTTAAACCAAATTATCTTACCTGTTCGGCGAACGAACTGGTGGCACACGTGGTAGTGAATACTGACAGAGATATTTCGCCGGATTCGCAGCTTGCTAAAGCGAAAGTGGGGGAGAAAATCACCATGACGGTACATACCGTCAATGGGGTTAATAATAATGCCCCTGTTCCTTATGCCGCTTTTACGATTACCAAAGATATTAGTCTGAACCGTGAAGAGCTATCAACCGGCTATACCGATCCTACCTCTGGGGCAATTACGCTGAACGGTATGCAATATGGCACTGCGCAGTCTTCAATGATTTACTCCGGTATTACAGACGCACGGGGCGTGGCGACGGTCGTTATTGAGCAGCCACAGGGGGTAGGCTTAAAAACCAAACTCATCGTTACCCCCACCAATTCCGCACTGCCAAACACGGTAAACTACTATGTGATTTTTACTGTACCTACCAGCCCCGATGTAACGGGGGCGAAAATGTGGGGACATATGGATGACACGATAAAAGTTGACTCTATGACCTTTACTCGCCCGAAATTAATCTCTGAAGTGAGCGGCGGGCAGAGATCGCAGGCTGAAAATAACGAAGAGTGGGTGCGCGTGGCGCAGACGGATATCGAAAACACCGCTGCCGGAGGATGTGAAATAAATAAAGTTCCGCGTAGGACGCAACTGGCTGCGCTGTATGCAGCCAACAGCAACAACGCGATTCAGACCGTTCACGGATGGCCAACTCAGGACGAAGAGTACTGGAGCAGCACGCCCGCTGATAAAGTGCCGCATCTCTACGCCAACTGGTTGAATGACGGCAGGGTGGTGAATAACAACGAGTTGCCCATTTATCTGAGCTGCCTGACCACGGCGAACCCTTCAGCCAGCAGTATTACTCTGGAGGCAGTAGATCAGGCGCAATGGACCAGCGCTCTGAGTGCCGCGAAACTGAAAAAAGGCGAAACGCTACAGGTGAGGGTGACGATAAAAGATTCGGCAGGCAACCCGATGCCGGATATGCCGTTTACCCTCGGGCGCGGCGATGGCTATACCCGTTCCGGCGAGCGCCATACGGCAGGCAGTGGCGATGGCATCGTTTCTTCCGTGGTTGTCGATGGCGGTCAGCCTGATGAAGTGACGCTAAACGATACCACTACCGTTTATACCGGTATGACTGGCAGCGACGGCAGCAAAATTCTCAATATTACTCGCCCGGATACTCACGGTACCAAAACGACGCTCACCGCCGCGCTCTACTCCGAACCGACCAAAAAAGCGACGCTAGATACCATCTTCACCGTGGTCACCAGCCCGGATAGCGCAAAAGCCAAAATGTGGGGGCATATGCCAGAAACGCTGGAGGCTGGAGGGTTAACCTTTAAACGCCCACTGTTGTTCGCTGAGTTAACTGGTAGCCCTGCGGCAAAACGCAAATCGCCTGAAGAAGATAATGAATTCTGGGCCATGTTTACCGAAGCTCAGGCAGGAAATACCAAAAATAATGGCTGCGGCGTTGACTATATTCCTTCTCATTCCGCACTGGTTGCGCTCTCCGGCAGTTGGCATGGACATGAAGTTGATGGCTGGCCAGTGCTGAAAAATTATGATTCCAGCACACCGGATGAGAAGAGCAACAGCGATCGTAAATATAAAAGCGTGAAACTGAATGACGGCACCAGTAGTAGCCTGGCGTCAGCCGATATGGGGTATCTGACCTGCCAGACGACGGCCAATTCAGTGGCGAGCGCCATCGAATTGAGTTCAGCCCAGACGGCGAAATATGATGGTTTTGAAGCAGTAAAAGTCAGAACCAACTACACAAAGACTGGCGATCTGATCACCATGACGGTGACAACGCGCGATGCCCAGGGGAATCCTAAAGGTGATGTGCCGATTACCCTGAATCATGCTATCACGGAGCCTCGTATTTCTAATTCGACTAATAAAAGCAAAATCACCAATCAGGGATCACTGATTTATATACACGATAGCTACAATAATCCCAGTATCTATCTCGACAACGGTGAGAAGTACTACAGCATGACCGACGGCGAGGGTACGCTCACTCTGACTTTCTGGCAGCAGTATCAAGGCCAGGGGACGCGTATCCCACTAACAGCAGAAATCGATGACGGTCGGGGAATCACATCAAACACCCTGAGTGCTATTTTCACTACCGTGACCAGCCCGGATACGCCAGACGCGAACTTCTGGGGACATATGCCGGAAACCTTAACCGCGAAAAATGGGAAGGTCTTTCATCGACCGTTGTTAAGAGCTGAAGCCGGTTCTTCGGTTTCCTTACTCATCAATAACGAGAGTTGGCAGCGGCTCACTATTAACAATGCGCTGAGTGGCGCACAGGGCGGATGTAAAGATAAGCTTCCTACTATCAACGATTTGCAATCATTATATGAAGCATATCCCTCAGGAGCGATAGAGTCAGAACAGGGCTGGCCGCTGGATAAATCCGCGCCTTCGAAACCGTTTTTCTGGTCGCGTACGGTCTCTTCGAGTGCAAGCTCGACCAGTCCTTCCTATAACTTTATCGATCTCAGGGCAGGGCTCGTTGGGCTGATAAGTTACACCTCTTCTGAGACGTATTCTCAGACCTGTCTGAACGAAGCTGAATCGGTGGGTAATATTACCCTGTCCGTCGCCCCGGAAAATTGGGACAGCGCGCAGTCTGCCGGAAAGGCGCATAAGGGGATGCCGATTTCTCTGACAATCAAGGTTACGCTCGCCGATGGATCGCCTGCGCCATATGAGTCGGTGGGCATTATGCGCGGCGTCAGTAAAAACCGCCAGGGGGCGGATGCCACCAGTAGCGCTAACACCGATGATTTAGTATTTGATACCTTCGCCCCGGCGCAGTCTATGCAGAATGCCACCATGAACGGGCAGAGCAATGACAGTTATTTGTTTATTCAGACTGATGCACAGGGGCAGGCAACGCTGAATCTCCACCAGGACAACTCGAACGGGTTGAAAACGCCGATAAGCGCCACGGCAATGGGTAGCAGTGCGAGGCCAACCGCCTCGGTTGACGTGATTTTCAGCGTCGTCACCAGCCCGGATACTCCGAAGGCAAACATGTGGGGCCATATGCCGGAAACGGTGAGCGGCGCAGACGGTACAGAGTTTGAGCGGCCAAAACTGTTGGCTGAATTAGGCGCAACCACTGGCGGAGGTATGAATGTCAGTGCGGTGAAATATAATAATGAAGACTGGCCTGCGCTCTATTCGATAGGACAAAGAAGTAACCCCGATGTTGACCCGTGTGAAGATGCGCGCCATCCGTCGCTGGATGAACTTGAATCGTTATACGATCGCTATCCGAATGGCAGCATCGTGGACGCGATTGGCTGGCCGGTGAAACAGGGTGGCTATGCGTGGTGGACCAACGCCACCTGTCCTCCGAAGCCCGGTACGAATGCTTGCGAGTCAATTGATCTGTATACGGAGCAATTGCCTACGAATAAATCTCGCGCCTTCCAGGCGTGCCTGGTGCATCCGCACGTTTCCGTATCGAACGTGACGCTCACATCGACGGCGTTTGATGCCGCTTATCAGGCGGCGGTCGTGAAAAAAGGCGAGGCGATGCCGTTGACCGTGACGGTCAAAGACGGCGCCGGGAAACCGGTGCCGAACGTGGCCTTTACCCTGAAACGCGGCGATGCTTCGCCGCGTAATACGGGGGCGACGTTGTATGGTAATGTGGCAGCAATGGATGATATTACCATTCAGTCATCATCAGGAGCGGCTACCCTGTTAGCTGCCAGTGGGGACAAGATCAGTGGCGTGACGGGGGCAGACGGCACGGCAAGCTTTACGGTTCGCCAGGATAATACGCCAGGTTATAAAACACCACTAACGGTAACACTGGATGAGTACCCAACATTGACAGCAACGATGGACACTATTTTCACCGTATTAACCAGTCCCAATGTTTCTTCTGCGCACTTCTGGGGACACATGGCAGACACGGTAGTGGTGAAAGGTAAAACATTACATCGACCTCTGTTGAAAACAGAATTACCTTCTGATGTGGTTGCTGTGGTGGCACCAAATGCAGTCAACGAAACCTGGGCATTGGGACACAGAGTTGATTCAGGCAAATGGGATATAGCAAAACAGTGTGGAAGTATGAGTAATGCGCCAACGTACAGTGAGTTAGAAACGCTACACACAAGTTTTAGCTCGTTGGGGTGGCCTTCAATTACGCCAAGCTATCCCTATTTATCTTCCGAGCAATGCGGGATGTTTGAAGACACTGGGGGGCAGGATTGTAGTGTAGTTCTGCAAAATAAAGCAGGTTTAATCACCTGCTTTCAGTGATGACACGGTTGTATCTGGTGCTGACTTGGTGATATTGCCAGATGCGATGTTGGCGCATCTTGTCCGACCTACGGATTAGCCGCTTTTTTGCGTGGTTTGCGGGTTTTCGTCACGTCGCTCACTACGCTTACCACCACGCCATCACCTAACCGGGTGGTCATCGTATCGCCCGCTTTCACCTGCTTAACCTGCTTCAGCACCGAGCCATCGGCGGCGCTGGTGACGCTATAGCCGCGTGCCAGCGTTGACAATGGGCTAACCGCTTCCAGATGCGTCACCGCATTACCGAAACGTTCACGTGTGGCGCTAAGCTGTGCGCGCAGGGTTTCTGCTAAACGATGTTCCAGTTGTTGAATGCGTGTTTGCACGCGATGAATCTTCGGCTGTGGATTTTGCTGATTCAGCCGCTGTGTTAATCGCACCTGTTGCTGCCCGGCACGCTTAAGCTGATTTTCCAGCGCAAAGCTCATCCGTTTTTGCAGGCGCTCAAGCATGGTTTGCTGGCGTGCCAGCCGGAGCTGCGGATGCTGTTGCTGTAATCGGTGATGAATCTGCGTAAAGCGACGCGTGCGGTTGGCGAGATAATAATCCATCGCCATCTCCAGCCGTTGACGGGTCGATTGCACCTGGCGCAGTAACTCTTGTTGATTGCGGCTCACCACTTCAGCGGCGGCTGACGGCGTTGGCGCACGCAGATCAGCAACAAAGTCGGCAATCGTCACATCGGTTTCATGCCCGACGGCGCTGACTACCGGAATGCGGCTGGCAAAAATCGCCCGCGCAACGCGTTCGTCGTTAAAGCTCCATAAATCTTCCAGCGAACCGCCACCGCGCCCGACGATCAATACGTCACACTCGTTGCGCTTATTCGCCAGTTCAATGGCGCGAACAATTTGCCCCGGTGCATCATCGCCCTGAACGGCAGTGGGGTAGATGATCACCGGCAGAGACGGATCGCGACGTTTTAACACATGCAAAATATCATGTAGCGCAGCACCGGTTTTTGAGGTGATCACACCAACGCAATGCGCAGGGGAGGGGAGTGATTTTTTGTATTGCAGATCGAACAAACCTTCGGCCTGCAATTTCGCTTTGAGCTGTTCGTACTTCTGTTGCAGCAACCCTTCACCGGCAGGCTGCATACTCTCGACGATTATCTGGTAGTCGCCGCGCGGCTCGTAGAGCGTAATGTTGGCGCGAACTAAAACTTGTTGCCCATGTTGTGGGCGGAAGGTCACCCGGCGGTTGCTGTTGCGGAACATCGCGCAGCGTACCTGGGCGGTATCGTCTTTGAGCGTAAAGTACCAGTGCCCGGAAGAGGGCTGGCTAAAGTTAGAAATTTCGCCGCTGATCCACACTTGCCCCATCTCCTGCTCAAGCAGCAAACGGACGGTCTGATTCAGGCGACTAACCGTAAAAATTGCGGGGGATTGAGATGGTAACATGTGAGCGAGATCAAATTCTAAATCAGCAGGTTATTCAATCGATAGTAACGTGCTGACCGGGGAGCGCAAGCATTATTTGCAAAAAGGGGTAGATGCAATCGGTTACGCTCTGTATAATGCCGCGGCAATATTTATTAACCACTCTGGTCGAGATATTGCCCATGCTACGTATCGCTAAAGAAGCTCTGACGTTTGACGACGTTCTCCTCGTTCCTGCTCATTCTACCGTTCTGCCGAATACTGCTGACCTCAGCACCCAGCTGACGAAAACCATTCGTCTGAATATCCCTATGCTTTCCGCAGCAATGGATACCGTAACGGAAGCGCGCCTGGCTATTGCTCTGGCTCAGGAAGGCGGTATCGGCTTTATCCACAAAAACATGTCCATTGAACGCCAGGCTGAAGAAGTTCGCCGTGTGAAAAAACACGAATCTGGTGTGGTGACTGACCCGCAGACTGTTCTGCCAACCACGACGCTGCGCGAAGTGAAAGAACTGACTGAACGTAACGGCTTTGCGGGCTACCCGGTTGTTACCGAAGAAAACGAACTGGTCGGTATCATCACTGGTCGTGACGTGCGTTTTGTGACCGACCTGAGCCAGCCGGTTAGCGTTTACATGACGCCGAAAGAGCGTCTGGTAACTGTGCGTGAAGGCGAAGCCCGTGAAGTTGTGCTGGCAAAAATGCACGAAAAACGCGTTGAAAAAGCGCTGGTGGTTGATGATGAATTCCACCTGATTGGCATGATCACCGTGAAAGACTTCCAGAAAGCGGAACGTAAACCGAACGCCTGTAAAGATGAACAAGGTCGCCTGCGTGTTGGCGCGGCAGTTGGCGCGGGTGCGGGTAACGAAGAGCGTGTTGATGCGCTGGTTGCCGCAGGCGTTGACGTTCTGCTGATCGACTCCTCTCACGGTCACTCTGAAGGCGTTCTGCAACGTATCCGTGAAACCCGTGCTAAATATCCTGATCTGCAAATCATTGGCGGCAACGTGGCAACAGCTGCGGGAGCACGCGCTCTGGCAGAAGCAGGTTGCAGCGCGGTTAAAGTGGGTATCGGCCCAGGCTCAATTTGTACTACCCGTATTGTTACTGGTGTCGGTGTTCCGCAGATCACTGCCGTTGCTGACGCAGTTGAAGCGCTGGAAGGCACCGGTATTCCGGTTATCGCTGACGGTGGTATTCGCTTCTCCGGCGATATCGCGAAAGCCATCGCCGCAGGTGCAAGCGCGGTGATGGTCGGCTCCATGCTGGCAGGTACTGAAGAATCCCCGGGTGAAATCGAACTCTACCAGGGCCGCTCTTACAAATCTTACCGTGGGATGGGCTCTCTGGGCGCGATGTCTAAAGGTTCCTCTGACCGTTACTTCCAGAGCGACAACGCTGCCGACAAACTGGTGCCGGAAGGTATCGAAGGTCGCGTAGCCTACAAAGGTCGTCTGAAAGAGATCATTCACCAGCAGATGGGCGGCCTGCGCTCCTGTATGGGCCTGACCGGCTGTGGTACTATCGATGAACTGCGTACTAAAGCGGAGTTTGTACGTATCAGCGGTGCGGGTATTCAGGAAAGCCACGTTCACGACGTGACCATCACCAAAGAGTCCCCGAACTACCGTCTGGGCTCCTGATTCTCTTCGCCCGACTTCATGTCGGGCGATTTATATTATCTGTTTCACTTGCCTCGGAATAAGCGTCAATGACGGAAAACATTCATAAGCATCGCATCCTCATTCTGGACTTCGGTTCCCAGTATACTCAACTGGTTGCGCGCCGCGTGCGTGAGCTGGGCGTTTACTGCGAACTGTGGGCGTGGGATGTGACAGAAGCACAAATTCGTGACTTCAATCCAAGCGGCATTATTCTTTCCGGCGGCCCGGAAAGTACCACCGAAGAAAACAGCCCGCGTGCGCCGCAGTATGTCTTTGAAGCAGGCGTACCGGTATTTGGCGTTTGCTATGGCATGCAGACCATGGCAATGCAGCTGGGCGGTCACGTTGAAGCCTCCAACGAACGTGAATTTGGTTATGCGCAGGTTGAAGTTCAAACTGATAGTGCGCTGATTCGTGGTATCGAAGATGCGTTAAGCGCAGATGGCAAGCCGCTGCTTGATGTGTGGATGAGCCACGGCGATAAGGTAACAGCAATTCCTGAAGGCTTTGTTACCGTTGCCAGCACCGAAAGCTGCCCATTTGCCATCATGGCTAACGAAGAAAAACGTTTCTATGGTGTTCAGTTCCACCCGGAAGTGACTCATACTCGTCAGGGTATGCGTATGCTGGAGCGTTTTGTGCGCGATATCTGCCAGTGTGAAGCGCTGTGGACGCCAGCTAAAATTATCGACGACGCTGTAGCCCGCATTCGCGAGCAGGTGGGCGACGATAAAGTGATCCTCGGCCTCTCTGGTGGCGTGGATTCTTCCGTTACCGCGATGCTTCTGCATCGTGCAATCGGTAAAAACCTGACTTGTGTATTTGTCGACAACGGTCTGCTGCGTCTGAATGAAGCTGAACAGGTAATGGATATGTTCGGCGATCGTTTCGGTCTGAACATCATTCACGTTCCGGCAGAAGAGCGTTTCCTGGCAGCGCTGGCTGGCGAAAACGATCCAGAAGCAAAACGTAAAATCATCGGTCGCGTTTTCGTTGAAGTATTCGATGAGGAAGCGCTGAAACTGGAAGACGTGAAGTGGCTGGCGCAGGGCACCATCTACCCTGACGTTATCGAATCTGCCGCGTCTGCAACCGGTAAAGCGCACGTCATCAAATCTCACCACAACGTGGGTGGCTTGCCGAAAGAGATGAAGATGGGCCTGGTTGAACCGCTGAAAGAGCTGTTCAAAGACGAAGTGCGTAAGATTGGTCTGGAACTGGGCCTGCCGTACGACATGCTCTACCGTCATCCGTTCCCGGGGCCGGGCCTTGGTGTTCGTGTGCTGGGCGAAGTGAAGAAAGAGTACTGTGACCTGCTGCGCCGTGCTGACGCCATCTTCATTGAAGAACTGCGTAAAGCGGACCTGTACGACAAAGTCAGCCAGGCGTTCACCGTCTTCCTGCCAGTACGTTCCGTTGGCGTAATGGGCGATGGTCGTAAGTATGACTGGGTTGTCTCTCTGCGTGCTGTCGAAACCATCGACTTTATGACAGCACACTGGGCGCATCTGCCGTACGATTTCCTCGGTCGCGTTTCCAACCGCATTATCAATGAAGTGAACGGTATTTCCCGCGTGGTGTATGACATCAGCGGCAAGCCGCCAGCGACTATTGAGTGGGAATGATTTAATTCCTGCACTATGAATGAACAAAACCCTCTGTTGCTACAGAGGGTTTTTTATATTGATGACTAAAGTCAGCAATATAAAAAAGCCTATAATCCTCACGAATCATAGGCTTGAAGTGACTGACATCGATTAGTTAAACCAACTGTCCGATTTATTCTCTTCTGCTTTACCCACGCTTTTCATCAAATCGCGACCACCTTCTGTCACATTCCTGTTAGCGTCAGCTTCAGATTGCACGACATCAGTTTGCGCGGCTTTGTGCTTCAGCTCCTGATCGATAAATTCGTTCTCGCGCTTAACGCGGGCTTCTTCTTTCGCCAGCGCCAGTTTTTGTTTCTGAATCTCTAAACTGCGCAGCTCATCTTCATAACTTTGATCGCGTTTTTTATCCGCAGTGACTTCGGCGTCGAGTTTATCCTGGCGAGCTTTCTTATCCGCTGCTGCTGCCGCCGCTCTTTTATTGGCGGCGGCCTGAGCGTTTGCGCGCCGTTGTTTCTCTTGCTGAATTTCCCTGTTGCGCTCTGCTACCCATTCGTCATGCTGTCTTTGCTCTTCATTTTTACCTTGCTGTTCAGCTTCAGCGACAGCTGAAAGTTGATCCTGTAATGAAGAGGCGAAAGCCGAGCTACTAACAGCGGCTAAAATGGCGCAAAGAAAAACTTTCTTCATGAGTCCTCCTGATTGCTATCTTTTTTCAGGACATTTTGTGTTTGGCTGAATGCGAGTTTCGTTATACGTAGTGGTAATGACAACGGCTAAACCCGTTGTGAACTGGCACTCTTTACCCACTTGAGTAGAGGTATACACCTTGGTCCCTTCTTTATAGGTTAACGAAACCCCTTCCACTAACGTCTTATCATTCACCATAGAACCTGCAGCCGCACCTACGGCACCGCCGCCAACTGCACCCGCAGTAGTACCTGAATTGCTGCCAGACCCTACGTTATGTCCAATCACACCGCCAGCGACAGCACCAATCAGTGCGCCAAACGTCTGTGCTGCCCTTTTATTTTCTGAATTATCTACCGCTACTTTCGCAGGTAGAATGGAAATGATATTAACGGTTTTGGTTTCTTGTTTGGTATTCAGTTGATCAGTTTGATAAACATCGGCGGCATGATCGTCAGCATTTGATTGGCATCCTGCCAACATGGATGACGCTAAAATTGCCACAGGCAGAAGACATTTTTTAAATTTCATCACTATTCCTTGTTATAGACTTTACGAAAAACAAGACATTTAAGATCATCGAAAGAGGAAAGTAAATGTATAGACTATGGAGGAATAGATTAAATTTATTTGAATTCATTGAGTAAATAAATACGCGTTAACGCATAATAAAAACATATATATTATGTCTAATATACATTGCATCTTATTGCAGAATGATTCGAAATCAGGACAAAGAGGTAAAATTTAGATAAATAAATGCCTGCCGCTTTGATAACAACAAAGAGCAACCGTGTCTGACAGCATTGAGCCGTCTTGTTCAGTAAAGGTGACGAAGGTAATCGCTAACGTTGTACCGGGGATTCGATAGAGAGTGTGGATTGCTGAGCTTCTTTTTTGCTCTGATGATGCTGCCAGGCGCCAACGGACGAGTAGATAAAGCGGCCAAAGAAGAAGAGAAAGCTGATAAGCAATACGATACGAGTCATGCGACTGTTAAATCGGTGTCGTTTTCGCATACTGGTTGGCTGACTCACAAAGGGTTCCTCAAGGTATGTCCATACCATGGACGGTACTTACATTAAGGCATACCCAGACGCAATGGTCAATTGTTCATTATGTAAAAAAGCGTTAGCTGATACATGTTTTAATGTTATGGAAGTTAATTTAATTATTTACAACAATGATGTAATAATGACGAGCTAACATTATAAACGTAATAATTCATTAATTAGGGTAATTTTGTTTGATATATATCAATTGGAACTTTCATATGACACTTAAAATCAATGCTCCTTAATAGCGATGAATAATCATCCATCGAAGTCAGGTGGGATGCCTGTCTGAATACACCCTTTCAGGATGTAGGGGGTTCTGCTGAGCATCTATGAAATTGAATGCAACTTATATAAATATACGTGATAAATGGTGGGGGCTTCCGCTGATCCTGCCGTCTATAATCTTGCCTGTTTTCGCCCATATAAATACTTTCGCACATATTTCTTCTGGTGAAGTTTTTCTCTTTTATCTGCCGCTTGCGCTGATGATCAGCATGATGATGTTTTTTAGCTGGGCAGCATTACCAGGTATTGCTTTAGGGATTTTTGTTCGTAAGTATGCCGAACTTGGTTTTTATGAAACGCTCTCGTTAACGGTTAATTTCATTATCATTATTATTCTTTGTTGGGGGGGGTATAAGGTGTTTACGCCCCGGCGTAACAACGTTTCACATGGTGATACCCGCTTAATTTCCCAGCGCATTTTTTGGCAGATTGTTTTCCCTGCAACGTTGTTTCTGGTGCTCTTCCAGTTTGCTGCGTTTGTAGGTTTACTGGCGAGCAGAACAAATCTGGTTGGCGTCATGCCCTTAAATCTGGGAACCTTAATCAATTACCAGGCCTTGCTGGTGGGTAATCTGATAGGCGTCCCGCTTTGCTACTTCATCATTCGTTCTGTACGAAATCCATTTTATTTACGAAGTTATTATTCTCAATTAAAACAACAGATTGACAGTAAAGTTACAAAAAAAGAGTTCGCGCTGTGGTTGCTTGCTCTGGGCGCATTGTTATTTCTGCTATGTATGCCTTTAAATGAAAAAAGCACAATTTTCAGCACCAACTATACCTTGTCGTTATTGCTGCCGCTGATGATGTGGGGAGCGATGCGTTATGGCTACAAGCTGATCTCGTTGCTCTGGGCAATAGTGCTGATGATCAGTATTCATAGCTACCAGAATTATATTCCCCTTTATCATGGGTATACCACTCAACTCACCATAACCTCCTCCAGCTATCTGGTATTTTCTTTTATCGTCAATTACATGGCTGTTCTGGCAACGCGTCAACGAGCGGTGACCAGACGCATTCAGCGACTGGCTTACGTGGACCCGGTTGTTCATCTACCGAATATCCGCGCTTTGAATCGCGCGCTGCGTGATGCGCCCTGGTCCGCGCTATGTTATTTACGCATTCCCGGTATGGAAATGCTGGTAAAGAACTATGGCATCATGTTGCGTATCCAATACAAACAAAAGCTTTCACATTGGCTGGCACCTTTACTGGAACCCGGAGAAGACGTTTATCAGCTTTCTGGCAATGATCTCGCGCTGCGACTGAATACAGAGTCTCACCAGGAGCGCATTATCGCATTGGATAACCATCTTAAGCAGTTTCGTTTCTTTTGGGATGATATGCCATTGCAACCACAGATTGGTGTCAGCTATTGCTATGTCCGTTCGCCAGTGAATCATATTTATTTGCTGTTAGGTGAGCTAAGTACGGTTGCTGAACTCTCTATAGTGACTAATGCCCCGGAAAATATGCAGCGTCGCGGAGCAATGTATCTGCAACGAGAATTAAAAGATAAAGTGGCAATGATGAATCGGCTACAGCAGGCGCTTGAGCACGACGATTTTTGCCTTATGGCCCAGCCAATTATTGGAGTGCGCGGCGATGTCTATCATGAAATTTTGCTGCGTATGAGAGGGGAGAATGATGAACTCATCAATCCTGATAATTTCTTGCCGGTTGCACATGAATTTGGTTTATCGTCCAGTATCGACATGTGGGTCATCGAACATACATTGCAGTTTATGGGGGAAAATAAAGAGAAAATGCCCGCCCAACGATTTGCGATTAATTTGTCGCCAACTTCAGTTTGTCAGGCTCGCTTTCCTGTTAAAATGAGTAAGTTATTGGCGAAATACCAAATAGAGGCGTGGCAGCTTATCTTTGAAGTCACCGAAAGTAATGCCCTTACCAATGTTAAGCAGGCACAGAACACGTTACAACATCTGCAGGAGTTAGGATGCCAGATTGCTATTGATGATTTCGGTACCGGATACGCAAGCTATGCACGGCTAAAAAATGTGAATGCCAATTTATTAAAAATTGATGGCAGCTTCATCCGTAATATTGCCTCGAATAGCCTGGATTACCAGATAGTGGCATCGATTTGTCATCTGGCACGAATGAAGAAAATGCAAGTGGTTGCGGAGTATGTTGAAAATGAAGAGATTCGCAAAGCCGTACACTCTTTGGGTATTGATTACCTGCAAGGCTCTTTGATTGGTGAACCGCAGCCGTTAATTGCGATTACGGCTGAAAGAGAACCTGTTCGAGAAAGCGCGTAATTCATTTGGGCCAACGCAACAGGTTGGCCCGTTTTCATTTCATATTAAGCCGCGATTTCCGGCGTGCTTTCTTCTTCAATTTTTAACCGCCAGCCACTCACGCCTTCCCAGTATTCTTGCTCCTTTTCCAGATCAAGCAATACCAGCGCGTTCTGGCTAAACCAGTCATGTGGAAAACGTAGCGTCCAGTGGCTGTCATCAGTAATAAGAGTCAATGTCGGCGGTGTCGTGGTTGCCTGACGTTGATTGTTAAGTAATACGCCAAGGCGCAACAGTTGAATTAACGGCAGGAACTGTTTTTTCTTAAACAGCGTAAAGCGCGGCAGATCGTCGAGCTTAATCGCTTTACGATGATAACGCACCAGCGTCGCCATCATCAGTTGTTGTTCCTGATTAAATCCTGGCAAGTCGCTGTTTTGCAGGATATACGCCGAATGGCGATGAAGGCCGCTATGATTAATGCTTAATCCGACTTCATGCAGCATGGCGGCCCAGCGCAGTAATGCTTCCAGTTGTGGATGGGCCAGCTTCGGTTGCTGTTCCCGCCATTGTTCGTACATTTGCATAGTTGTGTCGAGCACCCGTCGGGCCTGTTCACTGTCAATGTGATACTGGTTGGCCAGGCTGCTGGCGGTGCGGCTACGCACATCCTGATGGCGGAAACGTCCTTCCATTTCATATAAAACGCCTTCACGCAGCGCCCCGTCAGAAAGCCGCAGTTCGCGAATGGCTAAGGCATCAAAGACACCACACAAAATAGCCAGACCAGGAACAAAAACCGTTTTCCGTTCTTCCGACAGACCCGGCAAACTTAACGCCGAGAAATTTCGATGACGCAATACTTCTTTCACCAGTTTATCGAGGCGCTCTGGTGTAATGATGCCGTCTTTCTCGCCCATTTCCAGCAACACTTCATGGGCGGCTTTAATCGTACCGGAAGCCCCCATTGCAACGTTCCAGCCCTGAATACGGAATTGCCAGGTTAATGTTTCCAGTTTTTGTGCAGCCGCCATGCGTGCGCGCTGAAAATTCTCTTTATTGATGACCCCGCCCGGAAAATAAAGCTGGGCAAAGCTAACGCAACCCATCCGGCGGCTTTCGACGAGAATCGGTTCGAAATTTTCTCCAATTACCAGCTCCGTTGAGCCGCCGCCAATATCAATAACCAGTTTGCGACCTTTTTCCGGCTGGGTATGTTCCACACCCATAAAAATCAGACGAGCTTCTTCGTTGCCGGAAATAATTTCAATCGGATAGGGGATAACCTTTTCGGCGCGTTTCAGAAAATCAGTAGCGTTCAGCGCCTGGCGCAGTGTATGTGTCCCGACAATGCAAACACTAGAAGGAGAGAAACCTTGCAAGCGTTCGGCAAACAGCGACAGACAGCTTAAACCGCGCGTCATCGCCTCCTCACTCAACATATTATCTGGCCCCAGACCATCTGCCAGGTGTACCCGTTGTTTCAGGCGGCCAATAATCTGCATGGCGCCATCCACCACACGGGCAATAACCATGTGGAAACTGTTTGAACCAAGATCGACCGCAGCAAACTCCTGCGGGCGAGGGGATTTGTCGTGTATTGGCATAGGTTATTCTGGTTGTTCGAGTGATTTTATGTAGTCGTAGATCGCCAACTGCGCCCGAACTTTCCGGCGATTACCGCGGGGAACGTAGCGATTACTGAGTTCTTTATCGATATAACGTGCTTTCACCGTATCGCTGAACAGAATATCTACGATATCCAGTACCCGCTGCTTCAGGCGCGGGTCGAGCAGCGGCGTAGCCACTTCAATACGATAATCAATGTTGCGCGTCATCCAGTCGGCGGAAGAAAGGTAAACCTTTTTATCGCCACCATTTTCAAAAATATAGACCCGATCATGTTCAAGGTAACGGTCAACAATGCTGATAGCACGAATATTGTCGCTAATGCCTTCCAGATTGGGGATCAGCGAACACATCCCGCGTACCAGCAGATTTACCGGCACGCCGGAACTGGATGCCGCATACAGACGATCGACCAGTCCTTTATCGACCAGGTTATTCAGTTTCAGAGTAATACCGCTGGGCAGCCCTTGCTGCGCGTTGGCGATTTCGCGGTCTACCATTTCATATAACAGACGGCGAGAGTTTTGCGGTGACACCATTAAATAATCAAATGTCACCGGGCGGTATGGGTTTTCAATAAAGTTAAATACCCGCCGCACTTCGTTGGTGATGCGCGCATCGGCGGTCAGCAGCGAATAGTCGGTATAAAGACGTGCGGTTTTTTCGTTAAAGTTCCCGGTCCCGATATGCGCGTAACGCACGACTTCACCGTTTTCTTTACGTGAAATCAGGAACAGTTTGGCGTGAATTTTCAGCCCCGGCGCAGAGAAGATAACGTGCACGCCAGCTTCGGTTAGTCGCTTCGCCCAATGAATGTTAGCTTCTTCGTCAAAACGTGCCTGTAGCTCAACCACCACGGTCACTTTCTTGCCGTTGTGCGCAGCGTGGATCATCGAGTCGATGATGCGTGAATCTTTTGCCACACGGTAAATGTTGATTTTAATCGCCAGCACGCTCGGATCGAACGAGGCCTGACGCAACAGTTCCAGTACGTGCTCAAAGGTGTGATAAGGGTAATAGAGCAGAACATCGCGTTCGCGAATGGCATCAAAACCGTTGCGGAACTGGGCTTTATCAAACCAGATATGGCGTAAACGCGGCAGTGGTTTGTTAACCAGATTCGCTTTGCCTACATTGGGGAAATTAATAAAGTCTTTAAAATTATGATAACGACCGCCGGGGACGATAGAGTCGTAACGAGAAATAGTCAGTTTCTCACGCAACACTTCAACCAGCGCGTTAGGCATATCACGCTGATAAACAAAACGTACTGGCTCTGCGGTTAAACGCTGTTTCAGACTGGAAGACATCAGCTCCATCAGGCTGGCTTCCATCTCGTGTACTAAATCGTATTCGGCGTCGCGGGTCATCTTCATCGAATAGGCATTCAGCGCGTCATAATCAAAGAAGCCTTTGAAGATATCATCAAGGCAGTAACGCAGAATGTTATCCAACAAAATCATTGGCTTGCGTCGACGTGGTGCTTCCGGCGGCAAATTCACAAAGCGCGGAACTTTATCCGATGGGATCTCCAGCAGCGCGTAACGGATGGTATCGCCACGAATAATCTCCACCGCCAGATAGGTATAATCATCTTTCAGAAACTGCACTAAGTCAGTGTCAGGATTGATTAAAATCGGCGTAATGTGCTGGCGCAGATACTGCTTAAAATAATGACGCAGCCAGTTTTGTTGATTAACGGAGAGTTGGCGTTCATTAATCAGGAAGATCTGGTTACGCGCCATCTCCAGTAGCAGTTCATTGTAAAGGCCGTCAAATTCCTGATCGGCTTTCAGCACGCGGGATTGAATTTTGCCCAGCAAATGGCGGGAATGAGAGTTAGAACCTTGTTCTTCGCTAATAATGATACGTCGCTTCAGTTCAGCGAAGCGAACTTTATAGAACTCATCAAGGTTATTGGAATAGATCCCAAGAAAACGCATCCTTTCAATCAGCGGGTTAGATTTGTCCGCCGCTTCCTGAAGCACGCGTTCATTGAACGATAACCAACTGAGCTCTTTCTCGATGTATAGCTTTTCCTGACCCATTACCACTTTTACTCCGTTTTATTCACGGGACACTGCCTGGATATTATGGCGAGCAATGTTGGCAGATGTCCAACTATGCCAGAAAAGGGGGAAAAAAACTGCTGAAGCCTGCGATTTACAGGATAAATGAGAAGCGCCAGCAGTAGCGCTGGCGCTTAAAATATGCGGAAGATTACTCGTCGTCGGCGGCGTAGCCCTGCGGTGGAAGACGCTGATCATCCAGCCACGCGGCGTTTTCATGCATCTTCAGACGACCATCAACAAACCAGCTAATGACCAACGGGTAAATAGCATGTTCCTGAGTTTGCACGCGAGCGGTGATTTCATCTTCCATATCACCAGCAAAAACCGGAACTTTAGCCTGCAAAATCACCGGGCCGCCGTCCAGCTCATCGGTGACGAAATGCACTGATGTACCGTGTTCTTCATCGCCATTTTCCAGCGCCTGACGATGGGTATGCAAACCGGGATATTTTGGTAGCAGGGAAGGGTGAATGTTCAGCAAACGCCCGGCGTAGTGGGAAACAAACGCTGGGCTGAGAATGCGCATAAAACCGGCCAGAACGACTACATCGGGTGCGTACACGTCGATTTCGTGCATCAACTCCCGATCATAGTCTTCCCGACTGTCAAATTGGCTGGCAATAAGCGTATGCGTTGCGATACCTGCTTTGCGGGCGCGCTCAAGGCCGAACGCGTCGGCCTTATTGCTAAAAACTGCCCGTAGGGTGCCTTTAATTTTGTTGGTTTTACAGGCATCAATAATTGCCTGCAAATTACTTCCGTTGCCGGAAATAAGCACCACAATATTCATTATTCGATAACCACGCGTTGTTCGGAATCAGAAGCTTTGATGATACCGATTTTCCACGCGTTTTCACCGTTGGCATTGAGCAGGGCGAGAGCTTTGTCCACTTCCGGAGCAGGCAGGGCGATAACCATCCCGACGCCGCAGTTGAAGGTACGATACATTTCATGGCGGCTGACGTTACCTGCCGTTTGCAGCCAGTTGAACACTTCCGGCCACTGCCAGGAGGATTCATCAATCACTGCCTGAGTGTTTTCTGGTAATACGCGAGGAATGTTTTCCCAGAAACCGCCGCCGGTCAGGTGCGCAATGGCGTGAACATCAACCTTTTCAATCAATTCCAGCACTGACTTCACATAAATACGGGTTGGCGCCAGCAGATGATCGGCTAAAGGTTTTCCGTCCAGCTCTGTAGTTTGCGGGTCGCAACCGCTGACTTCGAGAATTTTGCGTACCAGCGAGTAACCGTTCGAGTGCGGGCCGCTGGAGCCGAGCGCAATGAGCACATCGCCGTCGCTAACTTTAGAACCGTCGATGATTTCTGATTTTTCTACCACGCCAACGCAGAAGCCAGCGACATCGTAATCTTCGCCGTGATACATCCCCGGCATTTCTGCCGTTTCGCCACCCACCAGTGAACAGCCCGATTGCAGACAACCTTCCGCGATGCCGCTGATCACCGCTGAAGCGGTATCAACATCCAGTTTTCCGGTTGCGTAATAGTCGAGGAAGAACAGCGGTTCTGCGCCTTGCACCACCAGGTCATTAACGCACATGGCGACCAGATCAATACCAATGGTGTCGTGACGTTTTAAGTCCATCGCCAGACGCAGCTTGGTGCCTACACCGTCAGTGCCGGAAACCAGTACGGGTTCACGATATTTTTGCGGCAATGCACACAGCGCACCGAAGCCGCCCAGACCGCCCATGACTTCCGGACGACGCGTTTTCTTCACTACGCCTTTGATTCTTCCAACCAGAGCATTACCCGCGTCAATATCAACACCGGCATCTTTGTAGCTAAGAGAGGTTTTATCGGTCACTGCTTGGGTCCCCACGCGTTACTTGCGGTAGAAAAATAAAATTCGGCGCAATTCTAACAGGGAAAGCAAACGTTTGCGAGACTGCTTTACACAACCTTTTTCTGCCTTTTTTAGCCTACCAGGCAGCGTAGTAGCGCATAAATAAACGTATTGAATGATTGTATTGTGAGATAATGGAAATAAATAACCATTTGAATGTGAAATGATTTTTTTATCAAACAGTTGTTGATTTGACTAAAGTCAACGAAAATTATATTGCCGCCTTAAAAAAAGGCGGTATAATCCGTCGATTTTTTTTGTGGCTGCCCTCAAAGGAGAAAGAGTATGAAGATCGTGGAAGTCAAACACCCACTCGTCAAACACAAGCTGGGACTGATGCGTGAGCAAGATATCAGCACCAAGCGCTTTCGCGAACTCGCTTCCGAAGTGGGTAGCCTGCTGACTTACGAAGCGACCGCCGACCTCGAAACGGAAAAAGTCACTATTGAAGGTTGGAACGGCCCGGTAGAAATCGACCAGATCAAAGGTAAGAAAATTACCGTGGTGCCAATTCTGCGTGCGGGTCTGGGGATGATGGACGGTGTTCTGGAAAACGTTCCGAGCGCGCGCATCAGCGTAGTCGGTATGTACCGTGATGAAGAAACACTGGAGCCGGTACCGTACTTCCAGAAACTGGTTTCTAACATCGATGAGCGTATGGCGCTGATCGTTGACCCAATGCTGGCAACCGGTGGTTCCGTTATCGCGACCATCGACCTGCTGAAAAAAGCGGGCTGCAGCAGCATTAAAGTGCTGGTGCTGGTGGCTGCGCCAGAAGGTATCGCTGCGCTGGAAAAAGCGCATCCGGACGTCGAGCTGTATACCGCATCGATTGACCAGGGGCTGAATGAGCACGGATACATTATCCCGGGCCTCGGCGATGCTGGTGATAAAATCTTTGGTACGAAATAACGAATAAAAAATAATTAAAGCCGACTTTAAGAGTCGGCTTTTTTTTGAGTAAAGCGCCTATAACACATAATATACAGAGGATAATACTATGACGCGCCGTGCTATCGGGGTGAGTGAAAGACCGCCACTTTTACAGACAATCCCGCTTAGTTTACAACATTTGTTCGCCATGTTTGGTGCAACCGTCCTGGTGCCCGTCTTATTTCATATCAACCCGGCGACCGTACTGTTATTTAACGGTATCGGAACGCTGCTGTATCTCTTCATCTGTAAAGGGAAAATTCCGGCTTATCTTGGTTCGAGCTTTGCCTTTATTTCTCCGGTGTTATTGCTGTTGCCGTTGGGTTATGAAGTCGCGCTGGGCGGCTTTATTATGTGCGGCGTGCTGTTCTGTCTGGTTTCTTTTATTGTGAAGAAAGCAGGGACTGGCTGGCTGGATGTGCTGTTTCCTCCAGCGGCAATGGGGGCAATCGTTGCTGTCATCGGTCTGGAGCTGGCGGGCGTGGCTGCTGGCATGGCTGGCTTACTCCCGGCTGAAGGGCAAACGCCAGATTCCAAAACCATCATTATCTCCATTACTACCCTTGCGGTTACGGTTTTAGGTTCCGTTCTGTTCCGCGGTTTCCTGGCGATTATCCCGATTTTGATTGGCGTGTTGGTGGGGTACGCGCTCTCCTTCGCAATGGGTATTGTCGATACCACGCCGATTATTAATGCTCACTGGTTTGCTCTGCCGACCTTTTACACGCCGCGCTTTGAGTGGTTTGCCATTTTGACCATTCTGCCTGCGGCGCTGGTGGTTATTGCCGAACACGTGGGGCATCTGGTGGTAACGGCTAACATCGTGAAAAAAGATCTGCTGCGCGATCCTGGCCTGCACCGTTCCATGTTCGCTAACGGCCTGTCGACCGTTATCTCTGGGTTCTTTGGTTCCACGCCAAACACTACCTACGGGGAAAACATCGGCGTTATGGCGATCACCCGCGTCTACAGTACCTGGGTAATCGGTGGTGCGGCGATCTTCGCCATTCTGCTCTCCTGTGTTGGTAAACTGGCTGCTGCTATCCAGATGATCCCACTGCCGGTGATGGGCGGCGTTTCGCTGCTGCTTTACGGTGTCATCGGCGCTTCTGGTATTCGCGTACTTATTGAATCGAAAGTGGACTACAACAAAGCACAGAACTTGATCCTGACTTCCGTGATCCTGATCATCGGCGTCAGCGGCGCGAAGGTAAACATCGGTGCGGCAGAGCTGAAAGGTATGGCGTTGGCGACCATCGTCGGCATTGGCTTAAGCCTGATCTTTAAATTGATTAGCGTGATCCGTCCGGAAGAAGTGGTGTTGGATGCAGAAGACGCCGATATAACAGAAAAATAATGTAGCGACCGGGCAGTAATGCTGCCCGGTTCAAACATGATGGAATTCTGTGGTAAACTTCTCGTGATTTTGTGAAATCCCTGGTTGAGGTATCTCTGAACACACCGGCACAGCTCTCTTTGCCACTTTATCTTCCTGACGACGAAACCTTTGCAAGTTTCTGGCCGGGGGATAACTCCTCTTTACTGGCCGCGATGAAAAACGTGCTGCGTCAGGAACATAGCGGTTACATCTATCTCTGGGCACGCGAAGGCGCGGGGCGCAGCCATCTGCTGCACGCGGCTTGCGCGGAATTGTCGCAGCGTGGCGATGCGGTAGGTTATGTCCCGCTGGATAAACGCACCTGGTTTGTTCCGGAAGTGCTCGATGGTATGGAACAACTGTCACTGGTTTGCATCGACAATATTGAGTGTATTGCTGGCGATGAGTTGTGGGAGATGGCGATTTTTGATCTCTACAATCGGATTCTGGAGTCAGGTAAAACACGGTTGCTGATCACTGGTGATCGTCCACCTCGTCAGTTGAATCTGGGGTTACCGGATCTTGCGTCACGTCTCGACTGGGGGCAGATCTACAAGTTGCAGCCACTTTCTGATGAAGACAAATTGCAGGCATTACAGTTACGCGCCCGTTTGCGTGGTTTTGAACTGCCGGAAGATGTGGGACGTTTCTTGCTGAAGCGGCTCGACAGAGAGATGCGCACGCTATTTATGACGTTGGATCAGCTGGATCGCGCATCGATTACTGCACAACGTAAATTGACCATTCCGTTTGTGAAAGAGATCCTGAAGCTGTAGACAGGACGTTTATTGTCGGATGCGCGTCCATTGTATTCGTAGTCTTTGTAGGCCGGATAAGACGCGGCAAGCGTCGCATCCGGCAATGTACCTTAGCTACCGAAAGGGTACATCTTAACCAACGATTTCCAGCACCTGCTCCGGTGGGCGACCAATCCGCGCTTTGCCATTCACGACCACAATCGGGCGTTCCATCAGCTTCGGATTATCCACCATCGCCTGAATCAGCACTTCTTCGCTAAGCGAACTGTCTGCAAGATTCAGCTCTTTATAAAGATCCTCTTTCTGGCGCATCAATTCACGGGCGCTATTCATACCCAACATTTTCAGCAAATTACGTAGCGTTGCCGCATCGGCGGGTGTCTCAAGATAGAGCACCACTTCCGGCTCCACACCATTTTCTTTCAGCAGGTTCAGCGTTTCACGGCTCTTTGAGCAGCGTGGGTTGTGGTAGATTTTTACCTGTTTGGTCATTGTTCTTCCTTTAATGCGAATTACATCTTGGTATAAGGCTTAAAGCGTTCCTGCAACTGGCGCAACTGGTCGATGCGCGCATCGTAACGCGCTTGTTGTAGGCTGCCTAATTTCACCTGCGAACTTGCGCTACTTAACAGAGAAATGGCCTGGTCGAGTCGCCCGGCCAGCGCATAACCTTCTGCTCGCGCAGCCAGTTCCTGATCGCGGTTATTAAGCGCGGCCTCCGCCTGTGCCAGCAAATCCCAGCCATTGCTGTCATCTTTATTATTAAAAGTATAGCGATTCAGAATATTGGCCGCTTCCTGCGGTTGACCGCCTTGCAGATACGCGTTTGCCAGGTTGAGCTGCAACACCGGACTGGTGCGTAAATCGCGGGCATTTTTCAGCCTATTGATCGCGTCATTGGCTTTGTGTTGCCCAAGGTCAATATCGGTTGCCAGATCGAGAAACCATGCGTTAGCCGGTTCTGCCGCCAGTAACGGTTGCAGCGTTTTACGCGCCTCGTCGTATTTATTGGCTTCCATCGCCTGTAAAGCACGGCCATACTGTGCCGCCCGTTGCTGACGAATATTGCCTTTCGCCCATTCATCCAGCAAGTCGCTGGTGAGCTGATTACGTCCGGAATTGTACATCCCTAGAGTACGCGCTTTCGCCAGATAGAAATCTTCTGACGATTGCACCACCATCGGGCGCATCTGATTAGCACGGTTACGAGCATCAGCCAGACGGCTTTCCGGCAACGGGTGAGTCAGCAAAATTTCCGGCGGACGCGAAGAGTAACGCGCCTGATCGAGCAATTTTTCGAGGAAGGTCGGCATCGCCTGCGGATCGAACCCCGAGCGTTGCAGCACCTGAATCCCAATGCGGTCTGCTTCCTGTTCGTTTTGCTGGGTGAAGCTGATCATCCCCTGGCGTGTTCCCGCCAGCGTACCGGTCAGCGCTGCCATTCCCGCCTGCGGACTGGCCATCGCCAGTAAAATAGAACCTAACGCCCCGACCCAGGTGAGTGGTGCGCTACGTTGCTGATCTTCCATCGCTCGCGCCAGGTGGCGCTGGGTGACGTGGGAGATTTCATGCGCCATAACCGAAGCCAGTTGGCTTTCGTTATCGGAATAACGGAACAGGGCAGAATGCAGCACTACGTTGCCGCCAAAGAAAGCAAAGGCGTTAATTTCGTCGTTATTGATCAGAAAGAAATGGAATGGCGTCTTAACTGAATTGGCATGCGAAACCAGACGCATCCCCAGCGAGTTAATGTATTGCGTTAATAGCGGATCATTAATTAACGGCGCGCTGCCGCGTAACTGGCGAACATAATAGTCGCCCATCTGCATTTCCTGACCAATGGAAAGTGTGCTTCCTGCGGAGGTTCCCATATCCGGCAAGGTGTCTGCGCTGTCGGCAAACGCCGGGGCTACCTGACCGAGGGTCACAGCAGCAATGAGGGTAGCAACCAGGTTTTTTTTCAACTGCCTGAACATAACCTCTGTCCTGTATTTCTGGAGATAGTCATTTGACCGATACTGTGAAATATCGTTCCCACCGCGCCGCCTTTGAGTGTAACGACGAAGATTAGCTCACTCAAATGGCTTTTCAGTTTCCTTAATCCGTCATAAAAAGCGAAGTCTTTTTTGTGACATTTCGATACAATTGCGGATCGCAATCCCCCTCTTGAGGTTCAGGGAAGGTCTTTATGCTCGAAATGTTGATGCAATGGTATCGCCGCCGTTTTAGCGACCCGGAAGCGATTGCCTTGCTGGTTATTTTAGTTGCCGGTTTTGGCATTATCTTTTTCTTTAGTGGATTACTCGCGCCGTTGCTGGTGGCTATTGTGCTGGCCTATTTGCTGGAATGGCCCACTGTGCGCCTGCAATCTATTGGCTGTTCCCGCCGTTGGGCGACGTCGATTGTGTTGGTCCTGTTTGTTGGCATCCTGCTACTGATGGCATTTGTGGTCATGCCTATCGCCTGGCAACAGGGCATTTATTTAATCCGCGATATGCCGGGTATGCTCAATAAGCTTTCTGATTTTGCCGCCACGTTGCCGCGCCGCTATCCGGCGTTGATGGACGCGGGCATTATTGATGCGATGGCTGACAATATGCGTAGCCGGATGCTTACTATGGGCGATTCAGTGGTGAAAATCTCCCTCGCCTCGTTGGTCGGTTTGCTGACCATTGCCGTCTATCTGGTGCTGGTGCCATTGATGGTCTTCTTCCTGCTGAAAGACAAAGAGCAAATGCTGAATGCCGTTCGTCGGGTGCTACCGCGCAACCGTGGACTGGCAGGGCAGGTGTGGAAGGAGATGAACCAGCAAATCACCAACTACATCCGTGGCAAGGTACTGGAGATGATCGTGGTGGGGATCGCCACCTGGCTGGGATTCTTACTCTTCGGGCTGAACTATTCGCTGCTGCTGGCGGTGCTGGTCGGTTTCTCGGTGCTTATTCCGTACATTGGCGCATTTGTGGTGACCATTCCGGTGGTCGGCGTGGCGCTATTCCAGTTTGGCGCTGGCACCGAGTTCTGGAGCTGCTTCGCGGTGTATCTGATTATCCAGGCGCTGGACGGTAACTTACTCGTACCGGTGTTGTTCTCTGAAGCCGTGAACCTGCATCCGCTGGTGATTATTTTATCGGTGGTGATTTTCGGCGGGCTGTGGGGATTCTGGGGCGTATTCTTCGCTATCCCACTGGCAACGCTAATCAAAGCAGTAATCCATGCCTGGCCGGATGGTCAAATCCCGCAAGAGTAATCTTCAGCGAAAAGGGCTTTGAAACGAGTGTCGCAGGGCGTGATTTACATCACCGGATGTGAAATGTGCTGGCCGCAAGCGCAGCCAGCACGGAATGGAGCAAAGTAATCAGGCGTGTTCTTTTAGCCAGTTAAGCACTACGTCGTGGTGATTGCTGGTTTTGAAATCGTCAAATACGTGTTCGATTTTGCCGTTGGCATCGATCAGGAAGCTGATACGGTGAATACCATCGTAGGTTTTGCCCATGAAAGACTTCTCGCCCCAGACGCCGAATTGTTCGCATACCTGGTGGTCTTCATCGGACAGAAGCGTAAAGTTAAGCAGTTCTTTATCTGCGAAGCGGGAAAGTTTTTCAGGTTTATCGGTGCTGATACCGAGCACATCAACGCCCGCTTTTTTTAACTCTTCCATGTTATCGCGTAAGCCGCAGGCCTGTACGGTACAGCCGGGGGTCATGGCTTTCGGGTAGAAATAAACCAGAACACGCTGTCCCTGGAAGTCGGTCAAATTAACTTGTTCTCCGTCTTGGTCCGGCAAGCTAAATTTCGGTGCGATGTCACCGGCTTTCAGTGGATTCATTAATTAACTCCATCCTGTTCATCATGTTGGGAATAGTTGACGACGTTAATACTGCCTTGCGCATTGAGTTCTGTACATAGTGCTTTGAACGCTTGCTCAATATTTGCTGAGTCCGCAGACGCCGGGCTGTGGGCGGTGATCTGAATATGCAACTGCGCAGCCCTTTCATTTTCAGCAGGTTGCGTGCGTGACACCAGTTCTGCAATGTTCATATGGTGCGCGTCGAAAAGTGCTGTGAAGCGCTCAATTAAATGCGGGGAGTCCGCCACATCGACCTGAACCCAGACAGATGCGGGCATTGGTGGACGTGGGCGAGCGGTCGTTCGTTTCATCACGATTAAAAGATCCAGCTCGGCGCCTTTCAACGGTAACGTTGATTCAATCAAGGTGATGGCGTTCCATGAACCGGAAAGCAGCATGATAAACGTGAACTCTTCTCCCAACATCGCCAGGCGACTGTCTTCGATATTACAGCCGCAACTACTGACATGACGGGTGATGGTATTCACAATTCCTGGGCGATCGGCACCCAGCGCAGTGATCACCAGATAATGTTGCGATGACAGTGTCAAACTGGTTATTCCTTTAAGGGGGTGAGATGTTCCTAAGGAAAGCATAAAAAAAACATGCATACAACAATCAGAACGGTTCTGTTTGCTTGCTTTTAATGCCATACCAAACGTACCATTGAGACACTTGTTTGCACAGAGGATGGCCCATGTTCACGGGAAGTATTGTCGCGATTGTTACTCCGATGGATGAAAAAGGTAATGTCTGTCGGGCTAGCTTAAAAAAACTGATTGATTATCATGTCGCCAGCGGTACTTCGGCGATCGTTTCTGTTGGTACTACTGGTGAGTCCGCCACTCTGAACCATGACGAGCATGTCGATGTCGTGATGATGACGCTGGAGCTGGCTGATGGGCGCATTCCGGTGATTGCCGGGACCGGTGCTAACGCCACCACAGAAGCCATTAACCTGACGCAGCGCTTCAACGACAGCGGTATTGTTGGCTGCCTGACGGTAACCCCTTATTACAACCGCCCATCGCAAGAAGGTCTGTATCAGCATTTCAAAGCCATCGCTGAACATACTGACCTGCCGCAAATTCTGTATAATGTGCCGTCCCGTACTGGTTGCGATCTGCTACCAGAAACGGTGGGCCGTCTGGCGAAAGTAAAAAATATTGTCGGAATCAAAGAAGCAACAGGGAACTTAACGCGGGTAAACCAGATCAAAGAGCTGGTTTCAGACGATTTTGTTCTGCTGAGCGGCGATGATGCGAGCGCGCTGGACTTCATGCAGTTAGGCGGTCATGGCGTAATTTCCGTTACGGCTAACGTCGCAGCGCGAGATATGGCCCAGATGTGCAAACTGGCGGCAGAAGGGCATTTTGCCGAGGCACGCGTTATTAATCAGCGTCTGATGCCATTACACAACAAACTATTTGTCGAACCCAATCCAATCCCGGTGAAATGGGCATGTAAGGAACTGGGTCTTGTGGCGACCGATACGCTACGCCTGCCAATGACGCCAATCACCGACAGTGGTCGTGAGACGGTCAGAGCGGCGCTTAAGCATGCCGGTTTGCTGTAAAGTTTAGGGAGATTTGATGGCTTACTCTGTACAAAAGTCGCGCCTGGCGAAGGTTGCGGGTGTTTCGCTTGTTCTTTTACTCGCAGCCTGTAGTTCGGACTCACGTTATAAGCGTCAGGTGAGCGGCGATGAAGCCTACCTGGAAGCGGCACCGCTTGCAGAACTTCACGCCCCGGCAGGAATGATTTTGCCGGTGACCTCCGGCGACTATGCGATTCCGGTAACTAACGGTAGTGGCGCAGTTGGCAAAGCGTTAGATATTCGTCCACCAGCCCAGCCGCTGGCGCTGGTTTCAGGCGCGCGTACCCAGTTCACGGGTGATACCGCTTCGCTGCTGGTGGAAAATGGTCGTGGCAATACTCTGTGGCCGCAGGTCGTTAGCGTGCTGCAGGCGAAAAACTATACCATTACCCAACGCGATGATGCCGGTCAGACGCTGACCACCGATTGGGTACAATGGAACCGTCTGGACGAAGACGAGCAGTATCGTGGTCGTTATCAAATCTCTGTTAAACCGCAGGGTTATCAGCAGGCGGTAACGGTGAAATTGCTGAACCTGGAGCAGGCTGGCAAACCGGTTGCAGATGCGGCGTCTATGCAGCGTTACAGTGCTGAGATGATGAACGTCATTTCCGCTGGCCTGGATAAATCCGTCACTGACGCGGCTAATGCGGCGCAAAACCGTGCTTCCACAACAATGGATGTACAAAGCGGCGCTGACGACACTGGTTTACCGATGCTGGTCGTGCGTGGTCCGTTCAACGTAGTATGGCAACGTCTGCCTGCTGCGCTGGAAAAAGTGGGCATGAAAGTGACCGACAGCACTCGTTCACAGGGCAGCATGGCCGTAACTTACAAGCCACTGTCTGACAGCGACTGGCAGGAACTGGGCGCCCGTGATCCTCAACTGGCATCCGGCGACTACAAACTGCAGGTCGGTGATTTAGATAACCGCAGCAGCTTACAGTTTATTGATCCAAAAGGTCATACGCTGACCCAAAGCCAAAACGACGCACTGGTATCTGTCTTCCAGGCTGCGTTTAGCAAGTAAAAATACAGGGCTGGAGTCATCCGGCCCTTTTTTCTGATATGATACGCAAACGTGTGCGTCAGCAGAAAAACGCGATTTTAGCGTTAATTCGCACGAAATTTGTTTGTCGGCGTAGGTCGGTTAAGGTGTTCACGGTACAGCCGACAAAACGACAGGCACACCAGACAGCAAAAGATTTTAAAACGTTAATTCACACCCAGGAGTGATAAAGATGCAAAAGCAAGCTGAGTTGTATCGTGGTAAAGCGAAAACCGTATACAGCACGGAAAACCCGGACCTGTTGGTGCTCGAATTCCGCAATGATACGTCAGCAGGGGATGGCGCGCGCATTGAGCAGTTTGATCGCAAAGGTATGGTGAACAACAAGTTCAACTACTTCATTATGAGCAAACTGGCTGAAGCGGGTATCCCGACTCAAATGGAGCGTCTGCTCTCTGATACCGAATGTCTGGTGAAAAAACTGGATATGGTGCCGGTTGAATGTGTCGTACGTAACCGTGCTGCTGGCTCTCTGGTGAAACGTCTTGGAATCGAAGAAGGTATTGAGCTGAACCCGCCGCTGTTCGATTTGTTCCTGAAAAACGACGCCATGCACGATCCGATGGTCAACGAATCTTACTGCGAAACCTTTGGCTGGGTAAGCAAAGAGAACCTGGCGCGCATGAAAGAGCTGACCTACAAAGCGAACGACGTGCTGAAAAAACTGTTCGACGATGCCGGTCTGATTCTGGTCGATTTCAAGCTGGAGTTTGGTCTGTACAAAGGCGAAGTGGTACTGGGTGATGAGTTCTCCCCGGACGGTAGCCGCCTGTGGGACAAAGAAACGCTGGAGAAAATGGACAAAGACCGTTTCCGCCAGAGCCTCGGTGGCCTGATCGAAGCCTATGAAGCCGTCGCCCGCCGCCTGGGTGTACAGCTGGACTGATTTTTCTGTTCATCGTCTTGCCGTGCTGCTGGCACGGCAAGACAACCGCTCTCGTAAGATGTGCATTGAACGCTCATTCCTCCATCATTTCCTCCCGTTTTCCTGTGGTAATCTTCCCCTGAACCACCTACGATCATTCCTATAATGAATATATTGTTGAGGTATCTATGCGCTGGCAAGGGCGTCGTGAAAGTGACAATGTTGAAGACAGGCGAAACAGCTCCGGTGGTCCGTCAATGGGCGGTCCCGGTTTTCGCCTACCAACCGGTAAAGGTGGGTTAATTTTACTGGTGGTTGTGTTGGTCGCTGGCTACTATGGTGTTGATTTAACTGGATTGATGACCGGGCAGCCCGTTTCCCAACAGCAATCAACGCGTTCAATTAGCCCAAATGAAGACGAAGCGGCAAAATTCACTTCGGTGATTCTGGCAACCACGGAAGACACCTGGGGACAGCAATTCGAGAAGATGGGTAAGACATACCAGCAACCGAAGCTGGTCATGTACCGTGGAATGACTCGCACCGGTTGCGGGGCGGGGCAGTCCATTATGGGACCGTTTTATTGCCCGGCGGATGGCACAGTCTATATCGATCTCTCCTTCTATGATGACATGAAAGACAAACTGGGCGCGGATGGTGATTTTGCTCAAGGGTACGTTATCGCCCATGAAGTCGGTCATCACGTGCAGAAACTGTTAGGCATCGAGCCGAAAGTCCGTCAACTGCAACAAAACGCGACGCAAGCGGAAGTCAACCGCTTATCTGTGCGTATGGAACTCCAGGCCGACTGCTTTGCCGGTGTCTGGGGGCATAGCATGCAGCAGCAAGGCGTTCTGGAAACCGGCGATCTGGAAGAGGCGCTGAACGCGGCGCAGGCCATCGGCGATGACCGTTTACAACAGCAAAGTCAGGGGCAGGTGGTGCCAGACAGCTTTACCCATGGTACATCTCAGCAACGCTACAGCTGGTTTAAACGTGGTTTCGACAGCGGCGATCCGGCACAATGCAATACTTTTGGTAAAAGCATTTAACTTCCGGGGCAGGGATGGCTGAACTGACTGCGCTTCACACATTAACAGCGCAAATGAAACGCGAAGGGATTCGCCGCTTGTTAGTGTTGAGCGGCGAAGGAAGCTGGTGCGGTGAGTATGCGCTTAAGTTGCGTGACGCATTACCGGGCGACTGGCTGTGGGTTTCGCCGCAGCCAGCTTCTGAAAACCACTGTCCGCCATCAGCGCTACAAACTTTACTTGGGCGCGAGTTCCAGCATGCGGTATTCGACGCCCGCCAGGGTTTTGATGCCGCCGCTTTTGCAGCACTTAGCGGAACGCTGAAAGCGGGAAGCTGGCTGGTGTTGTTGCTCCCTGCGTGGGAAGAATGGGAAAACCATCCTGATGTCGATTCGCTGCGCTGGAGTGATTGCCCTGGTCCTATTGCGACTCCGCATTTTGTCCAACATCTCAAACGCGTACTTGCGGCGGATAACAACGCTATCCTCTGGCGACAAAATCAGCCGTTCAGGTTGGCACATTTTGCTCCTTATTCAGACTGGCGTCCTGCTACTGGCGAGCCGCAACCAGAACAACAGCACATATTACAGCAACTGCTGACCATGCCGCCGGGCGTGGCTGCGGTAACTGCTGCGCGCGGGCGCGGTAAGTCGGCGCTGGCGGGGCAACTCATTTCCCGTATCTCTGGCAGTGCGATTGTTACAGCACCTGCGAAGGCTGCAACGGATGTGCTGGCGCAGTTTGCGGGCGAGAAGTATCGCTTTGTGGCGCCAGATGCCTTATTAGCCAGTGATGAAAAAGCTGACTGGCTGGTGGTTGACGAAGCTGCAGCCATTCCTGCGCCGTTGTTGCATCAACTGGTATCGCGTTTCTCACGCACTTTGTTAACTACAACGGTACAGGGCTATGAAGGCACCGGACGTGGTTTTTTGCTGAAATTTTGCGCTCGCTTTCCGCATTTACACCGTTTTGAACTGCAACAGCCGATCCGCTGGGCGCAGGGATGCCCGCTGGAAAAAATAGTCAGTGAGGCACTGGTTTTTGACGACGAAAACTTCACTCACGAACCACAAGGTGACATTGTCATTTCTGCTTTTGAACAGACGTTATGGCGAAGCGAACCAGAAACGCCGTTAAAGGTATATCAGCTATTGTCTGGTGCGCACTACCGGACCTCGCCGCTGGATTTACGCCGGATGATGGATGCACCAGGGCAACATTTTTTACAGGCGGCTGGCGACAACGAGATTGCCGGGGCGCTGTGGCTGGTGGATGAGGGCGGATTATCTCAAAAACTCAGTCAGGCGGTATGGGCGGGTTTTCGTCGCCCGCGGGGTAATCTGGTGGCCCAGTCGCTGGCGGCGCACGGCAGCAATCCACAGGCGGCGACATTGCGCGGACGGCGGGTCAGCCGGATTGCAGTCCATCCGGCGCGTCAGCGCGAAGGCGTTGGGCAACAGCTCATTGCCAGCGCTTTGCAATATACGCCTGGCCTCGACTACCTTTCGGTAAGCTTTGGCTACACCGAGGAATTATGGCGTTTCTGGCAACGCTGTGGTTTTGTGCTGGTGCGAATGGGTAATCATCGCGAAGCCAGCAGCGGTTGCTATACGGCGATGGCGTTGTTACCGATTAGCGAAGCGGGTAAACAACTGGCAGAACGTGAGCATTTTCGTTTACGCCGCGATGCGCAAATTATCGCGCAGTGGAATGGCGAAACTATTCCAGTCGATCCGCTTAACGATATCGTGGTTACTGACGGCGACTGGCTGGAACTGGCTGGTTTTGCTTTCGCTCATCGTCCGCTTTTAACGTCATTAGGCTGTTTAATGCGTCTGCTGCAAATCAGCGAACTGACATTACCAGCGCTGCGTGGGCGCTTGCAGAAAAACGTCAGCGACGCGCAGTTATGTACCACACTTAAACTTTCGGGGCGTAAGGCGTTGTTGGCCCGTCAGCGTGAAGAGGCGGCACAGGCGCTATTCGCGCTTGATGATACCCGCACTGAACGCCTGCGCGATCGCATAACGCAATGGCAATTTTTTCACTGACTCCTTCAATTTTATCCCATGGTCATTGTGAGTCAGCGGCGTAAAATTAATGACATCAGTTAAGGAGTTCGCCATGAAACATGACCATTTTGTTGTTCAAAGCCCGGATAAACCTGCGCAACAGTTGTTGCTGCTTTTTCACGGTGTCGGCGATAACCCGGTAGCGATGGGGGAGATCGGCAGTTGGTTTGCACCGCTGTTCCCGGATGCGCTGGTGGTGAGTGTCGGTGGTGCGGAGCCGAGCGGTAATCCGGCGGGGCGCCAGTGGTTTTCGGTGCAGGGTATTACGGAAGAAAACCGCCAGGCGCGTGTGGATGCCATCATGCCGACGTTTATTGAGACGGTGCGCTACTGGCAGAAACAGAGCGGAGTAGGGGCTAACGCCACGGCGCTAATCGGTTTCTCACAAGGCGCGATTATGGCGCTGGAGAGTATTAAAGCCGAGCCTGGCCTTGCCTCACGCGTCATTGCTTTTAACGGACGCTATGCCAGCCTGCCGGAAACCGCGTCTACAGCCACGACAATTCACTTGATTCATGGTGGTGAAGATCCGGTTATCGATTTGGCGCATGCGGTTGCGGCGCAGGAAGCGTTAATCAGTGCCGGTGGTGATGTGACGCTGGATATCGTGGAGGATTTAGGCCATGCGATCGACAATCGCAGTATGCAATTTGCCCTGGATCACTTGCGTTATACCATTCCGAAACATTATTTCGACGAAGCGCTAAGTGGCGGTAAGCCTGGCGATGATGATGTAATTGAAATGATGTAATAACAGCTGCGTAGGCCTGATAAGACGCGTGAGCGTCGCATCAGGCATTGTTCTCCGTTGCCGGATGCGGCGTTAACGCCTTATCCGGCCCCTCAGCTTACTTCTTCGGTTGATCCTTTTTCGGCCAGTCGTCGTCATCGTCCCACTTATCGTTGAAATCACGATGCGGGGGAAGCTCCGGCTTGTTGGCGAGAAATTTCTTATGGTCGACGCGCTTGAGATCTTTAATCACGTTCAGCAGGACGCCCACCAAAAAGACAATCACCAGAATCCACCAATATTTAGCCAGCCAGTCCATGCTTATTTCCTCTTACAGAACGACTCATCAGGCGACGAGCTGTTCCATGATACGTTGATACATACGGGCAAGTAGCTGCAGGTCGGCAGCATTCACACATTCATTAATTTTATGAATGGTAGCATTGACCGGCCCGAGTTCCACCACCTGCGCCCCCATGCGAGCAATAAAGCGCCCGTCGGACGTTCCGCCTGTGGTCAGTAGCTGCGGTTTAATTTCATTATAGTGCTCAACCGCGTTAACGACTGCATCCACCAGTTTACCGCGCGCGGTCAAAAATGGCTGCCCGGAAAGCCACCAATCCACCGTATAACGCAGTTGATATTTCTCCAGCAAGGCAAGCACCTGTGCTTTGATCATCTCATCAGTCAGTTCGGTACTGAAGCGGAAGTTAAACTGCACAAACAGTTCACCCGGAATAACGTTGTTACTGCCCGTTCCCGCCTGAATATTGGCAATCTGCATACTGGTCGCCGGGAAGAATTCATTGCCCTGATCCCACTCAATAGCCACTAATTCATTAAGGAAAGGTGCTGCGCGATGTACTGGATTATCAGCCAGATGCGGGTAGGCCACATGCCCTTGCACGCCATGAATGGTGAGGTTGCAGGTTAACGATCCGCGACGGCCATTTTTCACTACATCGCCAACCACTTCGATACTCGACGGCTCACCGACCAGGCAGTAATCCAGCCGTTCATTACGCGCCATTAACGCTTCGACTACTTTGACCGTGCCATTGTGGGCGCTGGCTTCTTCGTCTGAGGTGATCAGAAATGCCAGTCGGCCTTTATGGTTGGGATGTTGTGCGACAAAACGTTCTGCTGCCACTACCATTGCCGCCAGCGAGCCTTTCATATCAGCCGCGCCGCGCCCGAACAACATGCCATCGCGAATGGTTGGCTCAAATGGTGGGTTGATCCAACGGTCGGCATCGCCAGGGGGGACTACGTCAGTATGTCCGGCAAAGGCCAGGGTTTCTCCTTGCCCACGCCACGCCCAAAAATTCTGCGTATCCGCAAAATCCATGCGTTCAATGGTAAAACCGATTGCCTGCAGACGGTCGATCATGATTGCCTGACATCCTGCATCATCAGGACTTAAGGATGGGCGGCGAATAAGCTGCTGTGTCAGCTCAATAACCGGACACGACATAGACTACACCTCATGGAAAAATTGCTGATAACTGGATTCACTGAAACCCAGCAGCATAGGCTTCCCTGGCGCACAGAGCAATGGGCGTTTGATGATTGCAGGCATTTCAGTCATTAATGCCATAGCGGAGGCCGCATCGGTGATATTGTTGCGGGTGGCTTCGTCCAGCTTGCGCCAGGTGGTGCCACGGGTGTTAAGTAACGCTTGCCAGCCTAATTCATTGATAAAAGAGTTCAACAATTCACTGTTCAGGCCATCAACACGGTAATCGTGAAAGCGAAAGTCGATGTTATTGGTTTCCAGCCAACGGCGTGCTTTTTTAATGGTGTCACAATTTTTGATACCGTAAAGGGTAACCATAATGAATCCTTTTGCGATTATTAAGAATAACTAATCATTTAACGGTCAATACATATTTCCCGCAAATGATTATCAGGCAATATAACATTATTAAGGTATTTAACTTAACAATTATTAAATGGTTGTGAACAATTTTAATGCCATTATTAAGAATGTTCCTCTTGGTATATTTTTGTATTTTAAACAGAATTAATTCAGTATTAGAATCCGTATGAATATGTCGAAATGTTGCTGTTCATCACATAAAAATCCCTGTCACAGGGCCATAGTATTAACGTAGGCTTTGCCCCGGAGGTAGTAATCACAGCAATCGAATAAATTAGCTTCACCACGGTATATTGTTTCCGTAGAATACCCATAATTATAAGAGAGGTTGTTATGATTGAACGTGAACTGGGGAACTGGAAAGACTTTATCGAAGTTATGCTTCGTAAGTAATTTCCAGAACAGGAAATGAAAGAACCTGACGTCAGGTTCTTTATCAGAGAGTTGAAAAAGGCGACACATACGTATGTCGCCTTTTTTATTGCTTATTCTGGTCGAGGCTTCAGTGGGAAGCGACGACGCACCAGCACAAAGAATAGCGGCACGAAGTAAATCGCCAGAATGGTGGCAGAAATCATCCCGCCCATTACGCCAGTACCGACTGCGTGTTGACCACCGGAACCGGCACCACTGCTGATCGCCATTGGCAATACGCCGAAGATAAACGCCAGCGATGTCATCAGAATCGGACGTAAACGCTGACGGCAGGCGTAGAGCGTCGCTTCAAACAGGTCGTGGCCTTTTTGATTCATCTCGTTGGCAAACTCAACAATCAGGATGGCGTTTTTCGCCGACAAACCAATGACTGTTAGCAGGCCAACCTGAAAGTACACATCGTTTTCCAGCCCACGCATCCAGGTTGCCAGCAGTGCGCCGATAACCCCCAGCGGTACAACCAGCATTACCGAGAACGGTACTGACCAACTTTCATAAAGTGCAGCCAGACACAGGAATACCACCAGCAATGAAATGGCATACAGCGCCGGAGCTTGCGCACCGGAAAGTCGTTCCTGGTACGACATCGCTGTCCACTCCAGTCCAAAGCCGTTCGGCAGCTGCTTCACCAACGATTCCATAATATCCATTGCGGTACCCGTACTGACACCCGGGGCGGCTTCCCCGACAATCTCTACCGCAGAATAGCCGTTATAGCGTTCCAGACGCGGCGAGCCTGTTTCCCAGCGAGAGGTCGCGAAGGCGGAGAAAGGCACCATGCCGCCGTCTTTGTTACGCACATACCACAGGTTAATGTCATCTGGCAGCATGCGATACGGCGCGGCAGCCTGCACATAGACTTTCTTCACGCGACCGCGATCCATAAAGTCATTCACATAGCTCGAGCCCCACGCGGTTTGCAGCGTGTCGTTAATATCGTCAATGGCAACGCCCAGTGCCTGCGCTTTGCGCTGGTCGATATCAATCTGCAATTGCGGGCTGTCGTCCAGACCGTTATGGCGCACACGAGTAAGTTCTGGGTTTTCCGCCGCGAGCGCCAGCAGCTGATTACGCGCGGCCATCAGCGCATCGTGACCAGCCCCGGCGTGGTCCTGCAACTCCATATCAAATCCAGCGGAACTGCCAAGACCGCTGATAGCAGGCGGGCTACTGGCGATAACGCGAGCTTCTTTGATTTTATTAAATTCTTTTGTTGCACGTTCGATAATGGCAAACGAGGTGCCTGTTTTACTGTCGCGTTCGCTCCAGTCTTTCAGGCGGACAAACATTCGTGCCACGTTTTGCCCGTTCCCCCCTGGGCCAGAACCGACAGTGGCAAACACCGACATGATGTTGTCTTTCTCATGGGTGAAGTAATACTTCTCGATCTGTTCCACCACTTTCAGAGTCTGTTGCTGAGTCGAACCGCTGGGTAACTGTACCGAGGTGGTAAACATGCCACGGTCTTCCAGAGGCAGAAACGACGTCGGCAGACGCAGAAACAGGAACACCATGCCGCCTAACAGCAGGACGTAAATCAAAATCCAGCGCAGGCTCCGGTGGAGAATTTTCGCCACCCCTTTTTCGTAGCGTTCGGCGTTGCGGTTGAACATCTGGTTAAACCAGGCAAAAAAGCCTTTCTGCCCGTGATGCTCACCTTTTTTCAGTGGCTTAAGTAGCGTGGCGCACAATGCCGGAGTCAGGATCATCGCCACCAGAACCGACAGCACCATTGCCGCAACAATGGTTATAGAGAACTGGCGATAGATAGCCCCGGTGGTGCCGCCAAAGAAGGCCATTGGCACAAATACGGCAGAAAGCACCATTGCAATCCCGACCAGTGCGCCCTGGATTTGCCCCATCGATTTACGTGTGGCTTCGCGAGGAGTGAGTCCTTCCTCACTCATAATACGTTCGACGTTTTCTACCACCACGATGGCGTCATCCACCAGCAGGCCGATTGCCAGCACCATCGCGAACATGGTTAAGGTGTTGACGCTATAGCCGAAGGCATAAAGCACCGAGAAGGTTCCCATCAACACTACCGGCACGGCGATAGTTGGAATCAGCGTAGCGCGGAAGTTTTGCAGGAACAGATACATAACGAGGAAAACCAGGGCGATAGCTTCCAGCAGCGTTTTCACTACGTCTTCAATGGAGGCCTTAACAAACGAGGTGGTTTCATACGCCACCTTGTACTCCAGTCCGGGCGGGAAATACTGCGCCAGTTCATCCAGACGGTTGATCACCAGTTCTGCCGTTGCCATTTCGTTCGCACCGGAGGCCAGTTTTACCCCCAGCCCCGAGGCTGGTTTACCGTTGAAACGGCTAAGATAATCGTATTTCTCCGCTCCCATTTCGACGGTGGCGACATCACCCAGTTTCACTTCCGAACCGTCCTGATTTACCCGCAGAGTGATATCACGGAACTGTTCTGGCGTTTGCAACAGTGATTGGGCGTTAATGGTGGCGTTGAGTGCCTGGTTATCGACCGACGGTGTACCGCCAAGCTGCCCAACCGCAATCTGTGCGTTCTGCGACTCAATGGCGTCAGTGACATCTTTGGCGGTCATCTGGAAACTGTTCAGTTTTGCCGGATCCAGCCAGATACGCATCGAATATTGCGAACCGTAAGCGTCGATATCACCAACGCCGTTCACGCGGCTTAACGGGTCCTGAATATTACTGGCAACGTAATCGGCAATATCCTGTTTATCCATCGAACCATCGGTAGAGACGAAGGCAATGGTCAGAATGTTGGTATCGCCGGTTTTACGCACCGTCACGCCCTGATTTTGCACCGCCTGCGGTAGTTTACGCATGGCCGACTGCAACTGGTTCTGCACCTGTTGCACTGCTTCGTCCGGATCTGTGCCAGCTTTAAAACTGAGCGTTACTGACGCCTGTCCAGTACCGCTGCTTTGTGATGACATATACATCAGGTTATCGAGGCCTGTCATATTCTGCTCGATAACCTGGGTCACGGTGTTTTCCAGCGTCTGGGCTGACGCGCCAGGATAGTTAGCGGTCACTCGCACATTCGGTGGTGCGAGATCCGGGTACTGTTCAACGGGCAATGAGAAAATGGCCAGGGTTCCTGTCAGACACAACAGAATTGCCAGCACCCAGGCAAAAATGGGGCGATCAATAAAGAAATTCGCCATTAAAAGAGGACCTCGTAGTTCTGCGTATCGTTATGGGCATGCCTTGCTTCACTGTAGCGGCAAGGTACGAGCCAATCGTGGAGAAAAAAAGGAGATAATGTAAATTATCAGCACTCGGTAGCAAAGTTTGCATAAGCGCAAAGTGACGACAGCTATCTCTTTCCATTGCAGTGTCTGAATGAGTAGTGTTCTCAATCTATTGATTTGTAATAAAAAACATAGTCATTTTTTATTTGACCATCGCCGGAAAGAACATCATTCGAATCCTGTTAGCGAAAATGCATCTTTTACAAATGTAAAGCCACAGCAGGATGTTAACAAAAATTCTTCTTAACGGAATAGTTTCCGGGCATCGTTTTGCCCGGAGAGTTTGCAAAAAGCGAACATCTTGTTTGCCTGGTTCATTGCAATAGGTAAGGAAGCAGCTCGTTTTTTCTGACAACCATCAACATACTAAACACTATTTTACGACTCCTGCTAATATTTATATGAATATATAGAGATATTAAATTGATGTCATGTATGATTCTTGTGTTTTGTTTGTGTGGAAGTATTCTTGATATTTATAATTTTATACGAAAATGGCTTTCTCTCTTTCTTATGAATCAACGTCGGGTATCTTCTCCCTCTGTGGTTTTTAAGATGGAAAGCATATTTTTTGGGTTAAAAATCATATGGTAAGTAATGCTGTAAATGTTTTTAGCTTTCTTTTTAAGTATTTCAGCTATCTTCATAAGCACTACGTGAATTATTCTTCAGATAGATCGATCTATTTTATAGATCGATTTTCATTTATCGATCTATAAAAACTATATGACTTTATTTAAATAAAATGTCACTATTTTTAATATCTATTTTCTGGAGGGCGTGTCGCTCATGGTAGATTATTGCTAATAAAGTGTATTGGCATGGGTTGTAATGGTTTTTTTTATTGATTTTTGTATTGCATGTATTTTATAGGCATGTAAAAAATAATCATATTGTTTGTATTTTATTGATTTTATTGGATTTTTTTCATTTTTCAAAGCGTCATGAAGACTGTTTTTGACACATTGTATCAGGCGGGTAACAGTGGCTTACTATTGGTTAGTGAACGGAAGATGAAAAATTAATATAGAAACAACTAATCAATAACTGGTTGATGATAATGAATTTAAGTCGTTGGTTAAATATCAATGGTTGGGGTGTGCTAGCGCAAAAAATAAAAAATATTTTACTCTGATGAATGCTTTAGCTATTTTTCAATGCTTGTCATGGGTAGGGGATATATTGCGCTAATTTCATTAATTTATGCTGCGTGCAGTATATGTTTATCACCTGAGTGTTGAGATAAAAATTATCTGTTATGAAAAATCATAATGGGTGAGTTTGTTTTCTTCCTAAAAATAAGGCGTTTTATTGAACTTTAATTAAAAAGGAATTTTACAGTGAGTAATGATGATACCTTTGTAGGTACTAAAGCGTTGCTGCAATCTTTTGCTAATGCACCTTATGTCCCCACTCAAAAATCCCTACACGGCATTCGCTACGATTTCAATGATGGCGCGCGCGTCAAACTCCCTCCGGGTAACTGGTTGGTTAATTTAATCGACGACGCTTCCGGTAATGTTTTATTTACCTGCCAGTCCAATGAAGGCTGGGTATTGAGCGGTAAAAAGTACTTCGTTGATTTTCGTATTCAGGTCTTTAAGGAGGATGAATCCACGCCGGTACTGGATGTCGAGCAGGATCTGCGAGACAAATCGGTCATTATTCATTTCCCCACCGGAACGTTAGGCGATCTCCTTGGCTGGTTTCCATATGCCGAACGTTTTCGCCAGCAGCATCAGTGTCAACTGGAGTGTGTGATGGGAGCAGAAATTATCGAACTGCTCCACGAACAGTACCCTGAAATACAGTTCTCCACGCGCGAAACCATTAAAACTCATAATCCCTACGCCAGCTACCGCATCGGGTTGTACTTCGAAGCTAACGACACTCATCAGCCGCTGGATTTTCGTCAGGTCGGTTTTACCCGCATTGCAGGCTATATCCTCGGCGTTCCGCCGCAAGAAGAACCACCTCGGCTGAAGCTCGATGCACCGCGTGTCATTGATGAACCCTACGTTTGTATCGCCACCCAGTCCTCTTGCCAGGCGAAATACTGGAACAACGGTCATGGCTGGTCGGAGGTGGTGGCTGAGCTGAAAACGTTGGGTTATCGGGTGCTGTGTATTGATAAGGAAGCACATTACGGCTCTGGTTTTGTCTGGAACCACATTCCCCACGGTGCAGAGGATTTTACCGGTGCGCTGCCGTTACAACAGCGGGTAGATCTCCTGCGTCACGCGGACTTTTTTGTCGGTCTGAGCAGTGGCCTGAGTTGGCTGGCATGGAGTTGTCACATCCCGGTGGTGTTGATTAGTGGTTTTACCGATCCGCAAAGCGAGTTCTATACCCCGTGGCGGGTATTCAATTCACACGGCTGCCACGGCTGCTGGGATGACGTAAGCATCGATTTTGACCACGAAGATTTTTTATGGTGCCCGCGTCATAAGGGTACCGACCGGCAATACGAATGTTCTCGACTTATTACCGGCCAGCAAGTTAACCGCATTATCCATCGGCTCCATCAAACCCTGAGCGACGAACGCGCCGCCCTTAGCCTAAAGGACTAATTCATGAATAAAACCTATAACATTGTCTGGAGTGCGGCACGAAATATGTATGTTGTCGCCTCTGAATTTTCACGTGGCGATAGCCAGATGAAAACCCAGGTACGGTCAGTGGCGGCAATGGTGCTGTTGGCATTAAGCCCGATCAACGCTCAGGCGGCCTTTACGGCGGAAGTGACGGATGCAACAGTTACCAGTGAGGTTGTGGAACAAGGCACCCAAAATATCAACAACGGCGGTGTGGCAATCACCACGGTGGTGAACACTAAAGGAATTCAGAAAGTTTACTCTGGTGGCACGACATCGGGGACTTTGATAAATTCGGGGGGCTGGCAGTATGTTTCTTCAGGCGGTATCGCCATCAGTTCCACGGCAGACCGCGGTCACCAGACTATCCTCTCAGGTGGTATCGCGACGAGTACCACGATAGAAGACTTCGGTTATCAGTACGTTTCGGGGGGTGGTAGCGCAACGAATACCATCATAAACGAATATGGTTTTCAGCGGATTTCACAGAATGGTATCGCCTCAGATACCACGATAAATGGCGGTAATCAGGAAATCTACTCCGGCGGTACCGCCACAGGGACGACAATAAACAACAAAGGTGAGCAGTTCGTTTCCTCAGGCGGATTTGCTACGGATACCACGGTAAACAGCGGCGGAACTCAACATCTCGCCGCGGGGGGGAGCGCCACAAGCACGACAATCAGCAAAGGCGGTCAACAGAATGTGTATGCTTCCGGAACTGTGGCAGATACTACGGTAAATGGTGGTGATCAGTATCTCTTTGATGGCGGGACTGCAACGGGCACTACGTTAAATGGTGTGGATAGCTCTCAGTTTATTTATGAAAATAGTATCGCGACAGACACCACGCTAAATAATGCCAGACAATTTGTTTCCTCTGGCGGCACCGCCATTAATACCACAATCAACAACGGCAGTGATCAACAGGTTTTGGCCGGTGGCATTGCAATTGAATCCCTGAATAACAGCGGTGGTCAGTTGCGTGTTGGTTCAGGTGGATCCGCCACGAAGGTGACCAATAAAGGGATGTTACTTGTTCTGGATGGAGGCACCGCAACAGAGGTCAATCAGGCCGTGGGGGCCGGACTTATTACCAGTACTGATGCCACTGTGAAGGGAACTAACGTCAATGGTGCTTTTAGTATTGACGCTGCCAGCCACACAGCCAGTAATGTGTTACTGGAAAATAGTGCTTCTCTTAGCGTTAATAATAGCGGGACTGCCACTAACACTACGGTAAACCGTAAGGGTACACTTAGCGTCAGCAGTGGCGGTGTCCTGGCAGGGAACACACTCATCAACGAAGGTGGTACGCTGAAGGGCCAAAATAGCGCAGTGGTCAATCAGGGGATCCTGACGATGGATGGCGAGCAGGGAACACAGAATTGGTCATTGCAGGGCAGCGGTTCGCTGGTGAAAACCGGAGATGGTTCGCTGACGATGACCCGTGGAGGGACGTACAGCGGTGGCACAGTCATTAGTGGCGGTACACTCAATGCCAATGACCTGAAAGCGTTGGGTTCGGGTGATATTGATAACTCCGCCACGCTTAACCTCAACGCCTTCGGTACGTATGTGGCGGGAGATGTCACCACACACAACGGTGGCGTCACCTCGCTGGCTGCCGGAACCATGCTTGATGCAACCTCTCTCAACCAGCAGGATGGCAGCACGCTGAATATCACGCTGGGGAATGGAGTCACCAGCCCTGTTATCACCGCCGACACGGTAAATATTGACGGTTCGCTGAATATCACCGGTATTGGCAATATCTCCGCTCCTCTGTCACACGATCCCTATACCTTCACCCTGATTGATGCCGACAACAGTATCACCGGTAATTTTGACAATATTACTATTGGTGGGATGGATGCGGGGATGGTCGATTTTATGACGATCGGCGGAAAGATCAGCGCCACTGATGATTCTCAGTATGTACTGACCAGTACGCTGACCTGGTACGCGGATATCAGTCATCTTTCCACCGATGCCCACGGCACCTTTACTCTCAGTGGTCCAGGGGACCGTTTTGAGCTGAACACTGCGCTGGCTGATGTTGTCCCCAACAGTACCACCGGCTGGGACGGTAAAACACTGACCAAAGCAGGTGAAGGTACCCTGATCCTCAACGCCTCCAACACTTATAGTGGCGATACCTATGTTAACGGCGGGACGCTGATTGCCGGAACGGATAACGCGCTGGGGACAGACGGCGGTCTGGTGCTGGCGTCAGGTGCGACCTTTGAACTGAATGGTATGAGTCAGAGTTCCAATTATCTGCGCAGCGATGCTGGCAGCACCCTGAAACTTGATGGTGGTGAACTGGTTCTCGGACGCAACATTCATCAAACTTCGGAAATATCAGGGACAGTTACCGGTAGTGGTTTGCTGGATATCTATGGCTCGCTGGATATTGACGAGGAAAGCGATCTCAGCGGGCTGAGTGCGACAATTGATATCGAGCAGTATGCCGACGTGTATAGCTGGAATGCGGCTCTCGGCACTGGGAACATAGTGGTTGACGGGACGTTACAAATGAACGCACCAGCTGGTGAACTGAGTAATAATCTCAGCGGCAGCGGCAGCATTTGGGCAGAGAGTGCGCTCACTGTCAGCGGCGACAACGATGATTTTAGCGGCACCTGGACCATCCGTAAGGACAGCAGCCTCACCGTGATGAACGCCCCGGCGTTGGGTACAGGCAATGTTGTTGATGGCGGCGCCCTGTATCTGGGCGGTACGGATAACTGGGCGCTGAACAGCGGTAACGTGATTAGCGACTACGCCATGTATGATGGCGACAACCTTGTAGACGCGAGCGCAGGTAAAGTGGTGAAACAGGATGCCAACACCATCACTATTACAAATGCTAACAGCTACAGTGGCGGTACGCTGATTGAGAAGGGAACGCTGAATGCTGATCATGTCGCGGCTCTGGGCACTGGCGATGTGGATAATCATGCCACGCTGAATCTGAACGCAGTCGGGCAGTACGTGCTGGCGAACTTTACAACATACAGCGCTGGTACCACCTCGCTGGTGGCGGGCTCGACGCTGGCAGTTGACGCCTTTGTTCAACAGGATGACAGTACGCTGAACATCAGCCTGGCGCCGGATGCGACCAGCCCGCTGGTCATCGCTGACAGTGCCTCGCTGGACGGCACGCTGAATATCACCGGCATTGGCAATATTAAAGATCCACTGACTCACGATCCCTACACCTTCACTCTGATTGATGCCGACAGCGCTATCAGCGGTGATTTTGAAGAGCTGACCGTCGCCGGAATCGAGGCCAAAGAAACCGACTTCCTGACGGTTGACAGCCGCATTAACCCTGCGGATGACACACAGTACGAACTGACGACCTCACTCTCCTGGTATGCGGATGTGGATAACGCCGCTACCGATGCGCACGGCACGTTTACCCTGAGCAACCCGGATGGTAGCTTCACGCTGAATACCGCGCTGACGGATGTGGATGCCAACAGCTCCACTGGTTGGGATGGTAAAACACTGACCAAAGCAGGCGACGGTACCCTGATCCTCAACGCCTCCAACACTTATAGTGGCGATACCTATGTTAACGGCGGGACGCTGATTGCCGGAACGGATAACGCGCTGGGGACAGATGGCGGTCTGGTGCTGGCGTCAGGCGCGACATTTGACCTGAATGGTATGAGTCAGAGTTCCGATTATCTGCGCAGCGATGTTGGCAGCACCCTGAACCTTGATGGCGGTGAACTGGTTCTCGGACGCGACATTCATCAAACTTCGGAAATATCAGGGACAGTTACCGGTAGTGGTTTGCTGGATATCTATGGTTCGCTGGATATTGACGAGGAAAGCGATCTCAGCGGGCTGAGTGCGACAATTGATATCGAGCAGTATGCCGACGTGTATAGCTGGAATGCGGCTCTCGGCACCGGAAAAATTGTGGTTGACGGGACGTTGTACATGGATGCACCAGCTGGTGAACTGAGTAATAATCTCAGCGGCAGCGGTAGCATTTGGGCGAAGAGTGCGCTTACCGTCAGCGGCGACAACGATGATTTTAGCGGCACCTGGACCATCGGTAAGGACAGCAGCCTCACCGTGATGAACGCCCCTGCGTTGGGCACAGGCAATGTTGTTGATGGCGGCACCCTGTATCTGGGCGGCACTGAAGACTGGACTCTGAACAGCGGTAACGTGATTAGCGATTACTACAGCTATGACGGTGAGCAACTCATAGAGATGCAGGCGGGTAAAGTGGTGAAACAGGATGCCAACACCATTACTATCGCCAATGCCAATACCTACAGCGGCGGTACAGTGGTTGAAGACGGCACGCTGAATGCTGACAATGTCGCGGCTCTGGGCGTGGGCGACGTGGATAATCATGCCACGCTGAATCTGAACGCAGTCGGGCAGTACGCGCTGGCGAACTTTACGACATACAGTGCTGGTACCACCTCGCTGGTGGCGGGCTCGACGCTGGCAGTTGACGCCTTTGTTCAACAGGATGACAGTACGCTGAACATCAGCCTGGCGCCGGATGCGACCAGCCCGCTGGTCATCGCTGACAATGCCTCGCTGGACGGCACGCTGAATATCACCGGCATTGGCAATATTAAAGATCCACTGACTCACGATCCTTACACCTTCACCCTGATTGATGCCGACAGCGCCATCAGCGGTGATTTTGAAGAGCTGACCGTCGCCGGAATCGATGCCAAAGAAACCGACTTCCTGACGGTTGACAGCCGCATTAACCCTGCGGATGACACACAGTACGAACTGACGACTTCACTCTCCTGGTATGCGGATGTGGATAACGCCGCTACCGATGCGCACGGCACGTTTACCCTGAGCAACCCGGATGGCAGCTTCACGCTGAATACCGCGCTGACGGATGTGGATGCCAACAGCTCCACTGGTTGGGATGGTAAAACACTGACCAAAGCAGGTGAAGGTACCCTGATCCTCAACGCCTCCAACACTTATAGTGGCGATACCTATGTTAACGGCGGGACGCTGATTGCCGGAGCGGATAATGCGCTGGGGACAGACGGCGGTCTGGTGCTGGCGTCAGGTGCGACCTTTGACCTGAATGGTATGAGTCAGAGTTCCGATTATCTGCGCAGCGATGTTGGCAGCACCCTGAACCTTGATGGCGGTGAACTGGTTCTCGGACGCGACATTCATCAAACTTCGGCAATATCAGGGACAGTTACCGGTAGTGGTTTGCTGGATATCTATGGTTCGCTGGATATTGACGAGGAAAGCGATCTCAGCGGGCTGAGTGCGACAATTGATATCGAGCAGTATGCCGACGTGTATAGCTGGAATGCGGCTCTCGGCACCGGAAACATTGTGGTTGACGGGACGTTGTACATGGATGCACCAGCTGGTGAACTGAGTAATAATCTCAGCGGCAACGGTAGCATTTGGGCGAAGAGTGCGCTTACCGTCAGCGGCGACAACGATGATTTTAGCGGCACCTGGACCATCGGTAAGGACAGCAGCCTCACCGTGATGAACGCCCCGGCGTTGGGCACGGGCAATGTTGTTGATGGCGGCACCCTGTATCTGGGCGGCACTGAAGACTGGACTCTGAACAGCGGTAACGTGATTAGCGATTACGCCATGTATGACGGCAACAATCTCGTAGACGCGAGCGCAGGTAAAGTGGTGAAACAGGATGCCAACACCATTACTATCGCCAATGCCAATACCTACAGCGGTGAAACTCGCGTTAGCGAAGGAACATTGTGGCTGACGGATACCGGAGTAATTGGCGCACCGGATGCGTCTGGTCAGGGGGCTGTAAATGTTGACTCTGGCGCCACCTTCGGCGGCAGCGGCGTCGTGAACGGCGATGTCTACAACGGTGGCAATATCGCCATGAGCCATGAAGGCGAAACGGACAATACGCTGACCATCAACGGTAACTACACTGGCGACAACGGTAATCTGTACCTCAATACGCAACTGGGCGATGACAGTTCACCAACCGATAAACTGGTCATCTCCGGTGATACTTCTGGTAACACGACGGTCTATATTGCTAACGTCAATGGTAAAGGAGCACAGACGAAAAATGGTATCGAAGTGATCGACGTTGGCGGTCAGTCAGATGGAACATTTGAGCAGGGAAATCAGGTACAGATTGGATTGTACGAATATCGTCTCTATGAAGACGGTGGCGACTGGTATTTACGTTCGCAATCCACCGTTCCTCCGCAACCAGATGATGGCGGTGATGTTCCGCCAGTCCCCGATGATGATGATACCCCGGTAACGCCGCAGTATCGTCCTGATATTGGTGTTTACGTGGGTAACCAGTGGATGGTGCGTAACCTGCAAATGCAGACGTTGTATGATCGCGAAGGTAGCCAGTACCGCAACGAGGACGGTAGTGTCTGGATGCGTTTCAAAGCGGGGAATGCGCAGTCACAGGCGGCAGATGGTCATGTTGATATTGACAACAACTATTCACAATTCCAGTTGGGCGGGGACATTCTGGCGTGGGGTAACGGTGAGCAGAGTCTGAAAGTAGGGCTGATGGCCAGTTACATCAATGCTGATACGGACAGCGAAGGTAACCGTGGTGCAGATGGCAGCCAGTTCAGTGCAACAGGGAATGTCGATGGTTACAATCTCGGAGTATATGCGACCTGGTTTGCTGATGCGCAAAACCATCAAGGAGCTTATGTCGATAGCTGGTATCAGTATGGTTTCTACAACAACAGCGTACAGAATGGCGATGTGGGTACAGAAGGATATGACTCCACAGCACAAGCGGTATCGCTGGAAGGTGGCTACCGTTATGATATTGCGCTGGAAAATCAAAATATTATCAGTGTTACGCCACAGGCACAGATCGTCTGGCAACGTTACGATGCCGACAGCGTCATCGACAACAACGGCACTCGTATTGACGATCAGGATAGTGATAACTGGAACACCCGTCTGGGGTTGCGTGTGGATGGCAAATTGCACAGGAACGCAACATCCATTATCCAGCCGTTTGCCGAAGTGAACTGGTTGTACACTAGCGGCGATGTTTCAGTTTCGTTCGATGGCGCGGAGGTGAAACAGGATATCCCGTCTAATCGAGCGCAGGCGAAAGTAGGGATTCAGGCGAACCTGGACAGCCAGTGGAGTATTACTGGCCAGGTCGTTGGTGAGACGGGAAGCCATAACTACAACGATCTTAATGGCGGTCTGAACCTGCGTTACAGTTGGTAAAATACAGAGGGCTTACCCGGAGTTGTTTCGCCGCCGGGTAAGTAAATGTATCAGGCTTATGTGAGTCGTAGAGCCTTATTTAAAGTCGGCTTATTTCGAGCATGGATGTCAAATAAGCTGACTTTCCTCACCTTCCGCAGAGCGAAAGCTAATACTCACTAACGTGCCGCCGCCGGAAGGTTGCGAAAAAGTCAGCGTCCCACCCAATCTTTCCGCGCGCTCGCGCATGATATTCAGACCATAATGGCCTTCGGGTTCCTCTGGTTCACCGATGCCAATACCGTTGTCTCGAATATAAACTGTGTGATTGCCATCCGGCGCGGTGACGCAGCTAACGGCAATTTCGCTGGCGTTGGCGTGCTTCATGGCGTTCAGCACCGCTTCGCGAATAATTTGCAACAAATGCACCTGCATCTGCGCATCCAGCGCCAGGGTTGGCAGACGGCAGTCGAGGGTCAGTTTGGCGCTGGTTTGGTTTTGTAATGTATCCAGCATTTCACGCAGTGCAGAGGGGAGATCCGCCTGCTGTAGCGTCAGTCGGAAAGTGGTTAACAGCTCGCGTAACTGCCGATAAGCATCATTCAGCGCCTGGGAGAAATCGGCCATGATACTTTGTGCAGTGGCGTTATCTTCGGGTATCGAACGCTTCAGTAACGTCAACTGGATACGTAAATAAGAAAGCACCTGGGCCAGCGAGTCGTGTAGTTCGCGGGCGATGGTCGCACGTTCTTCCATCAACAGTAACTGCTGAAAATGCTTCTGCGCCTGATTAAAGTACAAACCGCGTCCCAGCATCGACGAAACGCTGTTAAGTAGTGGTTCTGATGATGACACGTGGCTATTTTGCCAGTGCAACTCGCCGTAAACCGTCTCTTGCATAGTGACCGGTAAAATCTGCATTGGCAGCTCAGGGTTTGGCTTCCCTTCGCTAATCCGCCAGTTATCCCCAACGTTCAGCTCCAGATATTCAGCCGCTTCATTGTCGCGAACAATCTGCAAAATATGGCGGAAACAATGCACATCAATCTGGCTGGTGTTCAGTGCCTGCGAACACTGATACAACACCTCCAGGCGACGCTTGGCCTCGTGGAGATCGCGAGTTTTTTCTTCTACTGACGCTTCCAGCGAGCGGTACAACTTATGCAGCTCGCTCGACATCTGGTTAAAGGTTTTTGCAAGCAGGCCCAGTTCATTGGGTAGGCTGGTATCCAGCGGCGGCGAGTCGAACTGCCCGTGTTCAATACGCTGACTGGCGGTAACCAGTTGATTCAGCGGGGCTACCACCTGATGGCGTATGCGGCGCAAAGTAAAAAAGACCAGCGTGAAAATACCGATGCCGCCAGCCAGCGAAATCGCCACCACCAGCAGCATTTTGCGTTCAGCGTAGTGTTGCAAAGCCAGCACGAACAGGTCTATCTGATTGACATAATTATTAATATTGGCCTGATACCACGGCAAATCACCCTTGATGAGCCGATTATTCATCTCCAGCCAGTTGGCATTCAGATGCGCATAACGGGCTTTTACTGCCTCTGGCACATACCAGACGTTGAGATTGGTTAATACCGGTGAATGCAGTGCCTGCTGGAACAGTTGGCGGTGTGCGTTAAGCTGTGGACTTCCGCTTTGCAGATCGTAACCCAGACGATAACTCTGCATACGCAGCGATCCGGCAATATTTATAGCCTCAGCGTCGCGCAAACTGCTCGCCAGAGTTAGCAGAGCGATACCCGTGGAAAGAATCGACAGCAGCACAATGTAAAAAAAGGCCCGGGCCAGACTGGCCGAGACGGGTCGTTTAACAATCACACGCGTCTTCTCCACATAAAATAATTAATGTTCCAGAACGCTGAAACTCAATTTGATAAGCAATGGGATTATTTGATCTGCCACAGTTTATAGCGAAATAGTTACTTTTTCTGGGCACATGAACATTGCCGATTCCCCTGTAAGTCGGGTAATAACAACACTCATATAAAGAATAAGGTTTTTACAACCAAAAAAGAAGGTCGTTATGAATCGTTTTATTATGGCCAACAGTCAGCAATGCCTGGGGTGCCATGCTTGTGAAGTGGCCTGTGTGATGGCTCACAATGATGAGCAACACGTGTTGAGTCAGCACCATTTTCACCCCCGAATTACGGTTATTAAACATCAGCAGCAACGTAGCGCGGTGACCTGTCACCATTGTGAAGATGCGCCCTGCGCCCGTAGCTGCCCTAATGGCGCGATCAGCCACGTTGATGACAGCATTCAGGTCAATCAGCAAAAGTGTATTGGCTGTAAATCCTGCGTAGTGGCCTGTCCATTTGGTACGATGCAAATCGTCCTGACGCCCGTCGCGGCGGGCAAAGTTAAAGCCACCGCGCATAAATGCGACCTGTGTGCAGGGCGAGAAAACGGGCCTGCCTGTGTCGAGAATTGCCCGGCGGACGCGCTGCAACTGGTCACTGACGCTGCACTCTCCGGCATGGCGAAATCCCGCCGCCTGCGCACCGCGCGCCAGGAACATCAACCGTGGCATGCCAGTACCGCGGCACAAGAAATGCCAGTAATGAGTAAAGTCGAGCAAATGCAGGCAACGCCCGCGCGTGGCGAGCCGGATAAACTGGCGATTGAAGCGCGCAAAACCGGTTTTGATGAAATTTATCTGCCGTTTCGTGCCGACCAGGCACAACGGGAAGCCTCGCGCTGCCTTAAGTGCGGCGAGCACAGCGTTTGTGAATGGACCTGCCCGCTGCATAACCATATTCCGCAGTGGATTGAACTGGTGAAAGCCGGAAACATCGACGCCGCCGTCGAGCTTTCTCACCAGACCAACACCCTGCCGGAAATTACCGGACGCGTTTGTCCGCAAGACCGTTTGTGTGAAGGTGCCTGTACTATTCGCGATGAGCATGGTGCAGTAACTATCGGCAATATTGAACGCTACATTTCGGATCAGGCGCTGGCGAAAGGCTGGCGTCCTGACTTAAGTCATGTCACCAAAGTGGACAAGCGGGTGGCGATTATCGGTGCGGGTCCGGCAGGACTGGCCTGTGCGGATGTTCTGACCCGCAATGGCGTGGCGGTGACGGTGTACGATCGCCATCCCGAAATCGGTGGCTTGCTCACTTTCGGCATTCCTTCTTTCAAACTGGATAAATCCCTGCTGGCACGCCGTCGGGAAATCTTCAGCGCGATGGGGATTCACTTCGAACTCAATTGTGAAGTGGGTAAAGATGTCTCTTTGGATTCGCTTTTGGAACAATACGATGCAGTCTTCGTTGGCGTAGGCACTTACCGTTCCATGAAAGCGGGTTTACCTAATGAAGATGCGCCGGGCGTTTATGACGCGCTGCCGTTCCTCATCGCCAACACTAAACAGGTGATGGGACTTGAAGAGCTACCGGAAGAGCCATTTATTAATACCGCAGGGATGAATGTGGTAGTACTGGGCGGTGGGGATACCGCGATGGATTGTGTGCGTACTGCGCTGCGCCACGGCGCGAGCAACGTCACCTGTGCCTACCGTCGTGATGAAGCCAACATGCCAGGTTCGAAAAAAGAGGTGAAGAACGCCCGCGAAGAGGGGGCGAACTTTGAGTTTAATGTTCAGCCAGTGGCGATTGAGCTGAATGAACAAGGTCATGTCTGCGGGATTCGTTTCCTGCGCACGCGTCTTGGCGAAGCGGATGCACAAGGGCGTCGGCGACCTGTACCGATTGAGGGCAGTGAATTTGTGATGCCAGCCGACGCGGTGATCATGGCGTTTGGCTTCAACCCGCACGGGATGCCGTGGCTGGAGTCGCACGGTGTAACGGTAGACAAATGGGGCCGCATCATCGCGGATGTGGAAAGCCAGTACCGTTACCAGACCACCAATCCGAAAATCTTCGCCGGTGGCGACGCCGTGCGTGGCGCGGATCTGGTGGTTACTGCAATGGCAGAAGGACGTCATGCGGCACAGGGGATCATTGACTGGCTAGGCGTAAAATCAGTCAAATCTCACTGATAGCCTGCGCAGACAAACCCGACTTCACAGCGTAAGATAATTGTTCATTTCGCGCTGTGGAGTCGGTATGACGCAACAAATCACCCTCGTTAAAGACAAAATTCTCTCCGATAACTATTTCACCCTGCACAACATTACCTACGATCTTACCCGCAAAGATGGCGAAGTTATCCGCCATAAACGTGAAGTGTACGATCGCGGCAATGGTGCGACGATCCTCCTGTACAACGCGAAGAAAAAGACTGTAGTTCTGATTCGTCAGTTCCGCGTCGCTACCTGGGTTAATGGCAATGAAAGCGGGCAGCTGATTGAAACCTGCGCCGGGTTGCTGGATAACGACGAACCGGAAGTGTGCATTCGCAAAGAAGCGATTGAAGAGACGGGTTATGAAGTGGGCGAAGTGCGCAAATTATTTGAACTGTATATGTCGCCAGGCGGTGTGACTGAGCTAATCCACTTTTTTATCGCCGAATACAGTGACAATCAGCGCGCTAACGCCGGTGGCGGTGTCGAAGATGAAGATATTGAAGTGCTTGAGCTGCCGTTCAGCCAGGCGCTGGAGATGATCAAAACCGGTGAGATACGAGACGGTAAGACGGTGTTATTGCTTAACTATTTGCAAACGTCACATTTAATGGACTGAAAAATAACAATAATATTTCGTAGTTTATTATTGGCTCAATCCGATAAATCCGATTGAGCCGCGCTACCTGCGCAACGAAGATACGACTTGTGCTGTTTGTTTGAACTTCTGGGGTCGTACCGTCCATGCGCTATCGCATTTTCCTTCTCTTTTTTTTCGCTTTGTTGCCGACGTCTTTGGCGTGGGCGGCACCAGCGCAACGGGCGTTTTCCGACTGGCAGGTCACCTGTAATAACCAAAACTTCTGCGTGGCGCGCAATACTGGCGATCATAATGGACTGGTGATGACCCTGAGCCGCAGCGCCGGGGCGCATACCGACGCCGTTTTACGTATTGAGCGCGGCGGGTTGAAATCACCGGATGTGTCGGAAGGGGAAATAGCGCCACGGCTGCTGTTAGATGGTGAGCCGTTGGCGTTAAGTGGTGACAAATGGCGGGTTTCACCATGGTTATTAGTAACCGATGATACGGCAACCATCACCGCGTTTTTGCAGATGATTCAGGAAGGGAAGGCAATCACCTTACGCGATGGCGATCAGACCATTTCTTTGAATGGCTTAAAAGCGGCGTTGTTGTTTATTGATGCCCAGCAAAAGCGCGTTGGCAGTGAAACCGCGTGGATAAAGAAAGGGGACGAGCCGCCGCTCAGCGTACCGCCCGCGCCTGCGTTAAAAGAGGTCGCGGTGGTTAACCCAACGCCGACGCCACTCTCACTCGAAGAACGTAACGATTTGCTGGATTATGGAAACTGGCGAATGAATGGTCTGCGCTGCTCGCTTGATCCATTGCGGCGTGAGGTGAGCGTTACGGCACTGACTGATGATAAAGCGCTGATGATGATTAGCTGTGAGGCAGGTGCTTATAACACCATTGATTTGGCATGGATTGTGTCGCGTAAAAAGCCGCTTGCCTCGCGCCCGGTGCGGTTACGTTTGCCGTTCAACAACGGTCAGGAGACGAATGAACTGGAACTGATGAACGCAACATTCGATGAAAAAACGCGTGAACTGGTGACCTTAGCGAAAGGTCGCGGATTAAGCGATTGTGGCATTCAGGCGCGCTGGCGTTTTGACGGCCAGCGTTTTCGCCTGGTGCGTTACGCCGCAGAACCGACCTGCGATAACTGGCATGGGCCAGACGGCTGGCCCACGTTGTGGATCACCCGTTAAACATCATGGCGTGGACATGTAGGCCGGATAAGACGCGTCAGCGTCGCATCCGGCAATCAGCATCAGGCACCTTTCACTCCCAGCACCTTATGGGCTTTTGCCACAATATTCTCGGCGGTAAAGCCAAAGAACGGGAACAGCTTATCCGCCGGAGCAGACTCCCCGTAACCCGTCATCCCGACAATCGCCCCTTTCAAACCAACATATTTGTACCAGTAATCGGCTATACCCGCTTCTACCGCCACGCGGGCCGCAACGTTAGAAGGCAACACCGACTCGCGATATTCCTCATCCTGGGCGTCGAAAATATCGGTCGAGGGCAGGGAAACCACGCGAACATTACGCCCTTCACCCGCCAGTTTCTCTGCCGCTTGCAGGGTAATTTCCATCTCTGATCCTGTGGCAATCAAAATGATATCCGGCTTGCCGCCGCTGTCTTTCAACACATAACCACCACGAGCAATCTCTTTTACCTGATCCGGCGTACGTTCCACCTGCGCCAGATTCTGCCTTGAGAGGATCAGCGCTGTCGGCCCGTTGTGACGCTCGACCGCCAGCTTCCAGCCCACCGCCGCTTCCACCTGATCGCACGGTCGCCAGGTGCTGAAATTCGGCGTTAAGCGCAGACTGGCCAGCTGCTCCACCGCCTGGTGCGTCGGACCATCTTCGCCCAGGCCAATCGAGTCGTGGGTGTAAACCATAATCTGCCGCGCTTTCATCAGTGCAGCCATCCGCGCGGCATTACGGGCGTATTCAACAAACATCAGAAACGTTGCGGTATACGGTACAAAGCCACCGTGGTGTGCAATGCCGTTGGCAATAGCAGTCATACCAAATTCGCGTACCCCGTAGTGAATATAATTCCCTGCGGGATCTTCCTTCAGCGACACAGACCCTTTCCAGATGGTGAGGTTACTTGGGGCCAGATCCGCCGAACCACCGAGCAGCTCCGGCAGCATAGGGCCGTAGGCGTTAAGCGTATTTTGCGACGCTTTACGGGTAGCGATTTTCGCCGGATTCGCCTGCAACTCATTGATATATTTCTGAGTCGTTTTCTCCCAGTCCTTCGGTAAACCACCGCTCATCCGACGGGTAAACTCTTCAGCCAGTTGTGGATGGGCTTTTTTATAAGCGGCAAACTTCTCATTCCAGCTCTGCTGGGCTTTTTCACCTTTTTCGCGGGCATCCCAGGCGTGATAAATCTCTTTGGGGATCTCAAAGGGTGGATGATGCCAGCCCAGTTTTTGCCGTGCCAGCGCTACTTCTTCTTCGCCCAGCGGAGCACCGTGCGCCTCTTCCTTACCCGCTTTATTAGGCGAACCAAAGCCAATCACCGTACGGCAGATAATCAGCGATGGTTTATCTTTCACGCTTTGTGCTTCAAGGATCGCTTCCTTAACCGCCTGCGGATCGTGGCCGTCGATCTCGTGGACAACATGCCAGTGGTAGGCTTCAAACCGTTTTGCCGTATCGTCAGTAAACCAGCCTTCGGTTTCACCATCAATCGAAATACCGTTGTGATCGTAAAAGCCGATCAGCTTGCCGAGTCCCAGCGTTCCTGCCAGCGAACAGACTTCATGAGAGATGCCTTCCATCAGACAGCCGTCGCCCATAAACACGTAGGTGAAGTGATCGACAATCTCATGATCCGGCTGGTTAAACTGCGCTGCCAGCGTGCGCTCCGCTATCGCCAGTCCAACCGCGTTCGCCAAACCTTGTCCAAGTGGACCAGTGGTGGTTTCAACACCTGGCGTATAGCCAATCTCCGGGTGACCTGGGGTTTTCGAATGCAACTGACGGAAGTTCTTCAGCTCTTCCAGCGGCAGGTCATAACCAGTCAGATGTAGCAAACTATAGAGCAACATCGAGGCGTGACCGTTGGAAAGAATAAAGCGGTCGCGGTCATACCAGGTCGGATCGGTGGGGTTATGTTTAAGAAAGTCGTTCCACAGCACTTCGGCAATATCGGCCATGCCCATCGGCGCGCCGGGATGACCAGAATTGGCTTTTTGCACCGCATCCATACTGAGCGCGCGAATCGCATTGGCAAGGTCTTTTCGGGACATAAAACACTCCGTGGCTGGTTTTAGAATTTGGCGGCAAGAAGATCTTCCAGTTTGCGTTGATCAACGGCGAACAGGCGGATGCCTTCAGACAGTTTTTCTACCGCCATCGGATCCTGATTATGCTCCCAACGAAATTCCGCTTCGCTCATCGGGGAGGGGCGAGGGAAGGATTGCGATGCCGGGATCAGTTTGCGAACCACTGGCGAAACCTTTTCCTGCAACTCCTTCAGCAAATTCGGCGCGATGGTCAGACGGTCACATCCGGTTAACGCGAGGATTTGTTCGGTACGACGGAAGCTGGCTCCCATCACAATGGTTTCGTAGTGATGCTGCTTATAGTAGTCGTAGATGTTGCGCACAGATTTGACACCCGGATCTTCCTCTACCACATACGGATCCATCGGTTTGCGCGCCTGATACCAGTCATAAATACGACCTACAAACGGTGAAATCAGAAAAACGCCAGCTTCTGCACAGGCCCGTGCCTGAGCAAAGGAAAACAGCAGCGTCAGGTTGCAATTAATGCCTTCTTTTTCCAGTTCTTCTGCTGCGCGAATTCCTTCCCAGGTTGAGGCCAGTTTTATCAGAATTCGTGATTTATCAACGCCTTGTTGTTGATACAAGTCCACCAGGTGGCGCGCTTTTTCGATACTCTTTTCTTTGTCAAAAGAGAGGCGTGCGTCAACTTCTGTCGACACGCGACCGGGTACGATTTTGAGAATTTCTGTACCGAAATTGACTGCCAGTTTGTCGCAGGCCGCGACGACTTGTTGTTCCTGGGTCTTGCCATTTTTTTTACCCCAGGCAATAGCATCGTCTATTAAATGTTCATATTGTGATAAACCGGCAGCCTTGAGTAACAGCGAAGGATTGGTGGTGGCATCCTGGGGATGATAATGGCGAATGGACTCAATATCACCGCTGTCTGCCACGACAGTGGTGAACTGTTTGATGCCGTCTAACTCGTTCATAGGAAATACTCCTTGAAAAGTAAAGTGTTAGATGAGTGCGTTAATTCACACTTCTGAGAAATTTCGCTAAACGCATCAAAAAAGCATAGCAGACAGGCATGGTATTGCTGGATGAAGCAGGTAACATCAGTGTTATGGGATTATTACCAAAACATTATTTGATGGGGGAGAGTTTGGGCTTGCTCAGAGTCTCGACGCTCCGGCAAGGTAATAATGTGCGCCACGTTGTGGGCTGAGGCAGTTGCCCACACCTATTTTTGTGAACGTTACGTGAAAGGAACAACCAAATGGATGAGCAGTTAAAACAAAGTGCACTTGATTTCCATGAATTTCCTGTACCAGGAAAAATCCAGGTTTCTCCGACCAAACCTCTGGCAACACAGCGCGATCTGGCGCTGGCCTATTCACCGGGTGTCGCCGCGCCTTGTCTTGAAATCGAAAAAGATCCGTTAAACGCCTACAAATATACCGCGCGCGGTAACCTGGTGGCAGTTATCTCTAACGGTACTGCCGTGCTGGGGTTGGGTAATATTGGCGCGCTGGCAGGTAAACCGGTGATGGAAGGTAAGGGCGTTCTGTTTAAGAAATTCGCCGGGATAGATGTGTTTGACATCGAAGTTGATGAACTGGACCCGGACAAATTTATCGAAGTGGTCGCCGCACTTGAACCGACCTTCGGCGGTATCAACCTCGAAGATATTAAAGCGCCAGAATGTTTCTATATTGAACAGAAACTGCGCCAGCGGATGAACATTCCGGTATTCCATGACGACCAACACGGGACGGCAATCATCAGCACCGCCGCCATTCTCAACGGCTTACGCGTAGTAGAGAAAAATATCTCCGACGTACGGATGGTAGTTTCTGGTGCGGGCGCAGCGGCAATTGCCTGTATGAACCTGCTGGTGGCGCTGGGTCTGCAAAAACATAACATCGTGGTATGCGACTCAAAAGGCGTTATTTATCAGGGTCGTGAGCCGAACATGGCGGAAACCAAAGCGGCTTACGCGGTGGTGGATGACGGCAAACGTACCCTCGACGATGTGATTGAAGGCGCGGATATTTTCCTTGGTTGTTCCGGCCCGAAAGTACTGACTCAGGAAATGGTGAAGAAAATGGCCCGCGCGCCGATGATCCTGGCGTTGGCGAACCCGGAACCAGAAATTCTGCCGCCGCTGGCGAAAGAAGTGCGTCCGGATGCCATCATCTGTACCGGTCGTTCCGACTATCCGAACCAGGTTAACAACGTGCTTTGCTTCCCGTTCATCTTCCGAGGCGCGCTGGATGTTGGCGCAACGGCTATCAATGAAGAGATGAAACTGGCGGCAGTCCGCGCTATTGCGGAACTGGCCCATGCCGAACAGAGCGAAGTGGTGGCTTCTGCGTATGGTGATCAGGATCTGAGCTTTGGCCCCGAATACATCATTCCAAAACCGTTTGATCCGCGCTTGATCGTTAAGATCGCCCCTGCGGTCGCCAAAGCGGCAATGGAGTCCGGCGTGGCGACGCGTCCGATTGCCGATTTTGACGTCTACATCGACAAGCTGACCGAGTTCGTTTACAAAACCAACCTGTTTATGAAGCCGATATTCTCCCAGGCTCGCAAAGCGCCGAAGCGCGTTGTTCTGCCGGAAGGGGAAGAGGCGCGCGTTCTGCATGCGACGCAGGAACTGGTAACCCTGGGACTGGCAAAACCGATCCTGATTGGCCGTCCGAACGTGATCGAAATGCGTATTCAGAAACTGGGCTTGCAGATCAAAGCGGGCGTTGATTTTGAGATCGTCAATAACGAATCCGATCCACGCTTTAAAGAGTACTGGAGCGAATACTTCCAGATCATGAAGCGCCGTGGTGTTACTCAGGAACAGGCACAACGTGCGCTGATCAGCAACCCGACGGTGATCGGTGCGATCATGGTTCAGCGTGGTGAAGCCGATGCGATGATCTGCGGAACGGTGGGCGATTATCACGAACACTTTAGCGTAGTGAAAAATGTCTTTGGTTATCGCGATGGCGTTCACACCGCAGGCGCAATGAACGCGCTGTTGCTGCCGAGTGGTAACACCTTTATTGCTGATACCTATGTTAATGATGACCCAGACGCAGAAGAGCTGGCGGAGATCACGCTGATGGCGGCAGAAACTGTCCGTCGTTTCGGTATTGAGCCGCGCGTTGCCTTACTGTCGCACTCTAACTTCGGTTCTTCTAACTGCCCGTCGTCGAGCAAAATGCGTAAAGCGCTGGAGCTGGTCAGGGAACGTGCGCCTGAGCTGATGATTGATGGCGAAATGCACGGTGATGCGGCGCTGGTAGAAGCGATTCGCAACGACCGTATGCCGGACAGTACCCTGAAAGGTTCCGCCAATATTCTGGTGATGCCGAACATGGAAGCTGCTCGCATTAGTTACAACTTACTGCGCGTTTCCAGCTCGGAAGGTGTCACCGTCGGCCCGGTACTGATGGGCGTAGCGAAACCGGTTCACGTGTTAACGCCGATCGCGTCAGTACGTCGTATCGTCAACATGGTGGCGCTCGCTGTGGTTGAAGCGCAAACCCAACCGCTGTAATTCTTCCTTAACTATCACGCTTACCCTGAGTAATTCGGGGTAAGCGATTTTTATATTATTAATACGTCTTACTGCTTTTACTAATAGCAAATAAATTACCCGACATAAAATAAAGCAATATCTTTATATTTATTCATGCTCTGCATATGAAAGTTTATCTATCACGGTAAATATCTCTCCATTCTTAGTGATCTACCTCACCTTTTAAACGCGTTTGCCGAATTTTGTTATTTACTCTGACGAAAAATTGTCACGATACACGCACGTTTTTTACAGGCGGCGACTCATGGACAAAGAACGCATCATTCAGGAATTTGTACCCGGGAAACAGGTCACGCTGGCGCATCTGATTGCGCATCCGGGTGAAGAACTGGCGAAGAAAATCGGCGTTCCGGATGCTGGCGCAATTGGCATTATGACGCTAACTCCCGGAGAAACAGCGATGATTGCCGGTGATTTAGCATTAAAAGCTGCCGATGTACACATCGGTTTTCTCGACCGCTTCAGCGGCGCATTGGTGATTTATGGCTCGGTGGGCGCAGTCGAAGAAGCGTTATCACAAACCGTCAGCGGTTTAGGGCGTTTATTAAATTATACGCTGTGTGAAATGACCAAAAGTTAATACGAGGCATTCATGAAGCGAATTGCGTTTGTGGGTAGCGTCGGGGCAGGAAAAACAACGTTATTTAATGCGTTGCAGGGAGATTATACCCTCGCCAGAAAAACACAGGCCGTGGAATTTAATGATAATGGCGATATTGATACTCCGGGTGAATATTTTAGCCATCCCCGTTGGTATCACGCCTTAATAACCACGCTACAGGATGTGGACATGCTGATATATGTCCACGGCGCAAATGATCCAGAAAGCCGATTACCTGCCGGGCTGCTGGATATTGGCGCCAGTAAACGGCAAATCGCCGTCATCAGTAAAACGGACATGCCGGATGCTGACGTCACCGCAACGCGACAGTTATTGCTTGAGACTGGCTTTGAAGAGCCAATTTTCGCGCTAAACAACCATGACCCGCAAAGCGTGCAGCAACTGGTGGATTATCTGGCATCTCTCACCGAACAGGAGGAAGCAGGTGAAAAAACTCATCACAGCGAATGATATTCGTGAAGCACACGCGCGCGGCGAACAGGCAATGTCCGTGGTTCTGCGCGCCAGCATTATTACCCCTGAAGCGCGCGAAGTAGCGGATCTACTGGGTTTTACCATCACCGAGTGCGATGAATCGACGCCTGTAACGGCATCCGTTCCCGCCAGTGCATCAGCCGATAAAACCGAAAGCCAGCGCATCCGCGAAACCATCATTGCCCAGCTGCCGGAAGGCCTGTTTACCGAAAGCCTGGTCGCGCAGCTGATGGAAAAAGTGATGAAGGAAAAACAGTCACTGGAGCAGGGGGCGATGCAGCCGAGCTTCAAATCGGTGACCGGCAAAGGCGGCATCAAAGTGATTGATGGCAGCAGCGTCAAGTTTGGTCGTTTCGATGGCGCTGAACCGCACTGCGTGGGCTTAACTGATCTTGTGACCGGAGACGACGGCAGCAGTATGGCCGCTGGTTTCATGCAGTGGGACAACGCCTTCTTCCCGTGGACCCTGAACTACGACGAAATCGACATGGTACTGGAAGGGGAACTGCATGTTCGCCACGAAGGCGAAACCATGATCGCCAAAGCGGGCGACGTGATGTTTATCCCGAAAGGATCCAGCATCGAATTTGGTACGACATCCAGCGTGAAATTCCTGTATGTCGCCTGGCCGGCTAACTGGCAATCCCTATGAAAGATTTCATCACCGAAGCATGGCTAAGAGCGAACCATACGCTCAGCGAAGGCGCAGAGATCCATCTCCCTGCGGACAGTCGCCTGACGCCCTCTGCCCGGGAGTTGCTGGAAAGCCGCCATCTGCGCATCAAGTTTATTGACGAGCAGGGTAGCCTGTTTGTTGATGATGAACAGCAGCAGCCGCAGCCCGTTCACGGGCTGACCAGTAGCGATGAACATCCGCAGGCGTGCTGCGAACTGTGCCGCCAGCCGGTGGCAAAAAAGCCGGATACGCTGACTCATCTGTCGGCGGAAAAAATAGTTGCCAAAAGCGATCCGCGCCTGGCTTTTCGCGCTGTTCTCGATAGCACCATTGCGCTGACAGTGTGGCTGCAAATTGAACTGGCGGAACCGTGGCAGCCGTGGCTGGCCGACATCCGTTCGCGTCTTGGCAACATTATGCGCGCCGATGCGCTGGGGGAACCGCTGGGCTGCCAGGCGATTGTCGGGCTTTCTGACGAAGATCTGCATCGGCTTTCTCACCAGCCGCTGCGCTATCTCGACCACGATCATCTGGTGCCGGAAGCCAGCCACGGGCGCGATGCGGCGTTGCTGAATCTGCTACGCACCAAAGTGCGTGAAACCGAAACCGTAGCGGCGCAGGTGTTTATCACCCGCAGTTTTGAAGTATTACGCCCGGACATCTTGCAGGCGCTGAACCGCCTTTCGAGCACGGTTTACGTGATGATGATCCTGAGCGTAACGAAGCAGCCGCTAACGGTGAAGCAGATCCAACAACGACTGGGGGAAACGCAATGATTATTGAACGTTGTCGTGAACTGGCGTTGCGAGCGCCCGCCAGAGTGGTTTTTCCGGATGCGTTAGACCAACGCGTACTGAAAGCCGCGCAGTACCTGCATCAACAAGGTCTGGCGACGCCCATTCTGGTCGCCAATCCGTTTGAACTTCGCCAGTTTGCGCTCAGTCACGGCGTGGCGATGGATGGGCTACAGGTGATAGATCCGCATGGCAACCTCGCAATGCGGGAGGAATTTGCCCGTCGCTGGCTGGCCCGTGCGGGTGAAAAAACGCCGCCGGATGCGCTGGAAAAACTCACCGATCCGCTGATGTTCGCCGCCGCAATGGTCAGCGCTGATAAAGCTGATGTCTGTATCGCGGGCAATCTCTCTTCCACGGCAAATGTGCTGCGTGCCGGATTACGCATTATCGGTTTGCAGCCGGGCTGTAAAACGCTCTCATCCATTTTCCTGATGCTGCCACAGTACAGCGGTCCGGCGTTGGGCTTTGCCGATTGCAGCGTGGTGCCGCAGCCGACGGCGGCACAACTGGCGGATATCGCGCTTGCCAGCGCCGAAACCTGGCAGGCCATCACCGGAGAAGAGCCGCGCGTGGCGATGCTGTCGTTTTCCAGCAACGGTAGCGCCCGTCACCCCTGCGTTGCCAACGTGCAGCAGGCGACAGACATCGTCCGTGAACGCGCACCGCAGCTGGTGGTGGATGGAGAATTACAGTTTGACGCCGCCTTCGTGCCGGATGTCGCGGCGCAAAAAGCGCCTGCCAGCCCGCTACAGGGCAAAGCCAATGTGATGGTTTTTCCGTCGCTGGAAGCCGGAAATATTGGCTACAAAATCGCACAACGGCTTGGCGGATATCGTGCCGTCGGGCCATTGATACAAGGACTTGCCGCGCCGATGCACGATCTCTCTCGTGGTTGTAGCGTGCAGGAAATTATCGAGCTGGCGCTGGTGGCAGCCGTACCGCGTCAGACAGAAGTGAACCGCGAAAGCAGTTTACAAACACTGGTTGAATGAACGGTCCCGTTCTGGACCCCTATAAAGAGGAAAACACAATGGAAGCATTAGGAATGATCGAAACCCGGGGCCTGGTTGCACTGATTGAGGCTTCTGACGCGATGGTGAAAGCTGCGCGCGTCAAGCTGGTCGGCGTGAAGCAGATTGGCGGCGGCCTGTGTACTGCGATGGTTCGCGGTGATGTTGCAGCCTGTAAAGCCGCGACCGATGCCGGTGCCGCAGCGGCACAGCGTATTGGCGAGCTGGTATCCGTACACGTTATCCCGCGTCCGCACGGCGACCTGGAAGAAGTCTTCCCGATCGGCCTGAAAGGCGATAGCAGCAACCTGTAATCACCCTGTGTGACGTCGATTCGGGCGTCACGCACTCTCCTTTTTCATTTTACCTTCCGCGGAGGGTAGGGGGAGCTTTTACCTGAAATACGCCACGGAGGCGGGTATGAAACTGGCAGTCGTCACTGGACAAATTGTTTGTACCGTACGCCATCACGGACTGGCGCATGACAAATTGCTGATGGTGGAAATGATTGATCCACAAGGTAATCCTGACGGGCAATGTGCTGTCGCCATCGACAATATTGGCGCGGGAACCGGGGAGTGGGTGTTGCTGGTGAGTGGCAGTTCCGCCCGCCAGGCGCATAAAAGCGAAACGTCACCGGTCGATCTGTGCGTGATTGGCATCGTCGATGAGGTGGTGTCTGGCGGTCAGGTTATTTTCCACAAATAAGGCAGAACATCATGAATCAACAGGATATTGAACAGGTGGTGAAAGCGGTACTGCTGAAAATGCAAAGCAGTGACACGCCGCCCGCCGCCGTTCATGAGATGGGCGTTTTCGCTTCCCTGGATGACGCCGTTGCGGCAGCCAAAATTGCCCAGCAAGGGTTAAAGAGCGTGGCAATGCGCCAGTTGGCGATAACAGCCATTCGTGAAGCAGGCGAAAAACACGCCAGAGATTTAGCGGAACTTGCCGTCAGTGAAACCGGCATGGGTCGCGTCGAAGATAAATTTGCCAAAAACGTCGCCCAGGCGCGCGGCACACCAGGCGTTGAGTGTCTCTCTCCGCAGGTGCTGACGGGCGACAACGGCCTGACCTTAATTGAAAACGCGCCCTGGGGCGTGGTGGCTTCGGTGACGCCTTCCACTAACCCGGCGGCAACCGTAATTAACAACGCCATCAGCCTGATTGCCGCGGGCAACAGCGTCATTTTTGCCCCGCATCCGGCGGCGAAAAAAGTCTCCCAGCGGGCGATTACGCTGCTCAACCAGGCGATTGTTGCCGCAGGCGGGCCGGAAAACTTACTGGTTACCGTGGCCAATCCGGATATCGAAACCGCGCAACGCTTGTTCAAGTTTCCGGGCATCGGCCTGCTGGTGGTGACGGGCGGCGAAGCGGTAGTGGAAGCGGCGCGCAAACACACCAATAAACGCCTGATTGCCGCAGGTGCCGGTAACCCGCCAGTGGTGGTGGATGAAACTGCCGACCTAGCCCGTGCCGCTCAGTCCATCGTCAAAGGCGCTTCTTTCGATAACAACATCATCTGTGCCGATGAAAAGGTGCTGATTGTTGTTGATAGCGTAGCCGATGAACTGATGCGTCTGATGGAAGGCCAGCACGCGGTGAAACTGACCGCAGAGCAGGCGCAGCAGCTGCAACCGGTGTTGCTGAAAAATATCGACGAGCGCGGAAAAGGTACTGTCAGCCGTGACTGGGTAGGTCGCGATGCGGCGAAAATCGCGGCGGCAATCGGCCTTAAAGTTCCGGAACAAACGCGATTGCTGTTTGTAGAAACCACCGCAGAACATCCGTTTGCGGTGACCGAACTGATGATGCCGGTGCTGCCCGTCGTGCGCGTCGCCAACGTGGCGGATGCCATTGCGCTGGCGGTGAAACTGGAAGGCGGTTGCCACCACACGGCGGCAATGCACTCGCGCAATATTGAGAACATGAACCAGATGGCGAACGCCATTGATACCAGCATTTTCGTTAAGAACGGACCGTGCATTGCCGGGCTGGGGCTGGGCGGGGAAGGCTGGACCACCATGACCATCACCACGCCAACCGGTGAAGGGGTAACCAGCGCGCGGACGTTTGTCCGTCTGCGTCGCTGTGTATTAGTCGATGCGTTTCGCATTGTTTAAGGAGTAACCGATGGCGCACGACGAACAATGGCTCACCCCACGTCTGCAAACGGCGGCAACGCTGTGTAACCAGACGCCTGCCGCGACGGAATCTCCGCTGTGGCTGGGGGTGGATCTGGGCACCTGCGATGTGGTGTCGATGGTTGTCGACCGTGACGGTCAGCCGATGGCGGTATGCCTCGACTGGGCCGATGTGGTCCGCGACGGCATCGTCTGGGATTTCTTCGGCGCTGTCACCATTGTTCGTCGCCATCTCGACACGCTTGAGCAGCAATTCGGTCGCCGTTTTAGCCATGCGGCGACCTCATTTCCTCCTGGTACGGACCCGCGTATATCCATCAACGTGCTGGAATCCGCCGGGCTGGAAGTGAGCCATGTGCTAGATGAGCCAACCGCAGTCGCGGATCTGCTGCAACTGGATAACGCAGGAGTAGTGGATATCGGCGGCGGCACTACCGGCATTGCCATCGTTAAGCAAGGCAAAGTGACGTACTCGGCGGATGAAGCCACCGGCGGACATCACATCTCTCTGACTCTCGCCGGAAATCGCCGTATTTCGGTGGAAGAGGCAGAGCAGTACAAGCGCGGACATGGTGAAGAGATTTGGCCCGCGGTGAAACCGGTGTACGAAAAAATGGCGGACATTGTCGCCCGGCATATTGAAGGGCAGGGCATTACTGATTTATGGCTGGCGGGCGGCTCCTGTATGCAACCGGGCGTGGCGGAACTGTTTCGCAAACAATTCCCGGCGTTACAGGTGCATCTACCGCAGCACAGTTTGTTTATGACCCCGCTGGCGATCGCCAGTAGTGGGCGAGAGAAAGCGGAAGGGATCTATGCAAAATGAATTGCAAACCGCGCTCTTTCAGGCGTTCGATACCCTGAATCTGCAACGGGTAAAAATATTTAGCGTCCCGCCTGTCACACTCTGCGGTCTGGGCGCGGTGAGCAGTTGCGGGCAGCAAGCGCAAATGCGTGGGCTGAAACATCTGTTCGTGATGGCAGACAGCTTTTTGCATCAGGCAGGGATGACCGCCGGGCTGACGCGTAGCCTGGCCGTTAAAGGCATCGCCATGACGCTCTGGCCATGTCCGGTGGGCGAACCGTGCATCACCGACGTGTGTGCTGCCGTGGCGCAGTTGCGTGAATCAGGCTGTGATGGGGTGATCGCGTTTGGCGGCGGCTCGGTGCTGGATGCGGCGAAAGCCGTGGCGCTGTTGGTGACGAACCCCGCGAGCACGCTGGCAGAGATGTCAGAAACCAGCGTTCTGCAACCACGCTTGCCGCTGATTACCATGCCAACGACCGCCGGAACCGGCTCTGAAACCACCAACGTAACGGTGATTATCGACGCGGTGAGCGGGCGTAAGCAGGTGTTAGCACATGCCTCGCTGATGCCGGATGTGGCGATCCTCGACGCCGCGCTGACCGAAGGCGTGCCGTCGCATGTGACGGCGATGACCGGTATCGACGCGTTAACTCATGCCATTGAGGCGTATAGCGCGCTGAACGCTACACCGTTTACTGACAGCCTGGCGATTGGCGCTATTGCGATGATTGGCAAATCTCTGCCGAAAGCGGTGGGCTACGGTCACGACCTTGCCGCCCGCGAGAGCATGTTGCTCGCCTCGTGCATGGCGGGAATGGCGTTTTCCAGTGCGGGTCTTGGGTTATGCCACGCGATGGCGCATCAGCCAGGGGCGGCGCTGCATATTCCGCACGGTCTGGCGAACGCCATATTGCTGCCAACTGTGATGGAGTTCAACCGGATGGTTTGTCGTGAACGCTTTAGCCAGGTTGGTCGGGCGCTGCGAACTAAAAAATCCGACGATCGTGACGCTATTAATGCGGTAAGTGAGCTGATAGCGGAAGTTGGGATCAACAAGCGGCTGGCTGATGTGGGGGCAACAACCGGCTGGCTGATGTGGGGGCAACAACCGGGCATTACGGTGCATGGGCGCAGGCCGCGCAGGAAGATATTTGTCTGCGCAGCAACCCGCGTACCGCCAGCCTGGAGCAGATTGTCGGCCTGTACGCAGCGGCGCAATAAATGCCGGATGCGACGCTTGTCGCGTCTTATCCGGCCTGGGGAATTGCACATGTAGGGCGGATAAGGCGTTTACGCCGCATCCGCCAATGGCGCGGTGTAATTGCCGGATGCGACGCTTGCCGCGTCTTATCCGGCCTACAGGATTGCACATGTAGGGCGGATAAGGCGTTCACGCCGCATCCGCCAATGGCGCGGTGCAAGTGCCGGATGCGACGCTTGCCGCGTCTTATCCGGCCTGGGGGATTGCACATGTAGGGCGGATAAGGCGTTTACGCCGTATCCGGCAATGGCGCGGTGCAAGTGCCGGATGCGACGCTTGTCGCGTCTTATCCGGCCTGGGGAATTGCACATGTAGGGCGGATAAGGCGTTCACGCCGCATCCGCCAGTGGCGCGGTGCAAGTGCCGGATGCGACGCTTGTCGCGTCTTATCCGGCCTACGGGATTGCACATGTAGGGCGGATAAAGCGTTCACGCCGCATCCGCCAATAAATAACAACTAACAGGGAGTAAAGGCGATGGGAATTAACGAAATCATCATGTACATCATGATGTTCTTTATGCTGATAGCTGCCGTAGACAGGATCCTGTCGCAGTTCGGCGGTTCTGCTCGTTTCCTCGGTAAGTTCGGTAAAAGTATCGAAGGATCGGGCGGCCAGTTCGAAGAAGGTTTTATGGCAATGGGCGCACTGGGCCTGGCGATGGTCGGTATGACCGCGCTGGCACCGGTACTGGCCCACGTACTCGGGCCGGTGATTATCCCGGTTTACGAAATGCTCGGCGCAAACCCGTCAATGTTCGCCGGAACGCTGCTGGCGTGCGATATGGGCGGCTTCTTCCTCGCCAAAGAGCTGGCGGGCGGCGACGTAGCAGCGTGGCTATACTCTGGGTTAATTCTCGGGTCGATGATGGGGCCAACGATTGTGTTTTCCATTCCGGTGGCGCTCGGCATTATCGAACCTTCTGACCGTCGTTATCTGGCGCTCGGCGTGCTGGCGGGCATTGTGACCATTCCGATTGGCTGTATCGCTGGTGGTCTGGTGGCTATGTATTCCGGCGTGCAAATCAACGGTCAGCCGGTGGAATTCACCTTTGCGCTAATCCTGATGAACATGATCCCGGTACTTATCGTCGCGGTACTGGTGGCGCTGGGGCTGAAATTCATCCCGGAAAAAATGATCAACGGCTTCCAGATCTTCGCCAAATTCCTCGTCGCATTGATCACCCTCGGTCTTGCTGCCGCGGTGGTGAAATTCCTGCTTGGCTGGGAACTGATCCCGGGCCTTGATCCGATCTTCATGGCCCCTGGCGATAAACCAGGTGAGGTGATGCGCGCCATTGAAGTTATCGGTTCTATCTCCTGCGTGTTGTTAGGGGCATATCCGATGGTGCTGTTGCTGACCCGCTGGTTTGAAAAACCGCTGATGAGCGTCGGTAAAGTGCTGAATATGAACAACATCGCGGCAGCCGGCATGGTGGCAACGCTTGCCAACAACATCCCGATGTTTGGCATGATGAAGCAGATGGATACCCGCGGCAAAGTCATCAACTGCGCCTTCGCCGTTTCCGCAGCCTTCGCTCTGGGCGACCACTTAGGCTTCGCCGCGGCCAACATGAACGCCATGATCTTCCCGATGATTGTCGGCAAGTTGATCGGCGGCGTCACGGCGATTGGCGTGGCGATGATGCTGGTGCCAAAAGAAAACGCGACTGCGGCTAAAGCCGAAGTGGAGGCACAATCGTGAACATTCGCCAGCTACTGAGCGTCGGTATCGATATCGGCACCACCACCACCCAGGTGATTTTCTCCCACCTGGAGCTGGTTAACCGTGCGGCGGTGTCGCAGGTGCCGCGCTACGAATTTATCAAACGCGAAATTAGCTGGCAAAGCCCAGTGTTCTTTACCCCTGTCGATAAACAGGGCGGTTTAAAAGAAGCGGAACTGAAAACCTTAATCCTCGAACAATATCAGGCTGCGGGCATTGCGCCGGAAAGCGTTGATTCCGGGGCCATCATCATTACTGGCGAAAGCGCGAAAACCCGCAATGCGCGCCCGGCGGTGATGACGCTCTCCCAGTCGCTGGGCGATTTTGTGGTCGCCAGCGCCGGGCCGCATCTGGAATCCGTCATTGCGGGTCACGGAGCCGGGGCGCAAACCCTTTCAGAACAACGGCTGTGTCGGGTACTGAATATCGACATCGGCGGCGGCACGGCTAACTACGCCCTGTTCGAAGCCGGAAAAATCAGCGGGACTGCCTGCCTGAACGTTGGCGGTCGCCTGCTGGAAACCGACAGCCAGGGGCGCGTGGTTTACGCTCATAAACCGGGGCAGATGATTGTGGATGAGTGCTTCGGTGCAGGCACCGACGCCCGTTCGCTGACCGGCGCGCAGCTGGTGCAGGTTACCCGGCGGATGGCAGAACTGATTGTCGAAGTGATTGACGGAACGCTCTCGCCGCTCGCGCAGGCATTGATGCAAACCGGTTTACTGCCCGCAGGCGTTACGCCCGAAATCATTACGCTTTCTGGCGGCGTGGGTGAATGTTATCGCCACCAGCCCGCCGATCCGTTCTTTTTTGCCGATATCGGCCCGTTTCTGGCAACGGCGCTGCATGACCATCCGCGCCTGCGTGAGATGAACGTGCAGTTTCCGGCGCAAACCGTGCGCGCCACGGTGATTGGCGCGGGCGCACATACCCTTTCGCTCTCTGGCAGCACAATCTGGCTGGAGGGCGTACAACTGCCGCTGCGCAATTTGCCGGTGGCGATCCCAATTGATGAAACGGATCTGGTGAGTGCCTGGCAACAGGCGCTGATTCAGCTGGATCTTTGCCCCAAAACTGATGCGTACGTGCTGGCGCTTCCCGCCTCGCTGCCTGTGCGTTACGCCGCGGTACTGACGGTCATCAACGCGCTGGTCGATTTCGTCGCGCGTTTTCCGAATCCGCATCCCCTGCTGGTGGTGGCCGGGCAGGACTTTGGTAAAGCTCTGGGCATGTTGTTGCGCCCACAGCTACAACAACTCCCGTTGGCAGTCATTGACGAAGTGATTGTCCGCGCGGGGGACTATATCGACATTGGTACGCCTCTTTTTGGCGGATCGGTTGTGCCGGTGACGGTGAAATCACTCGCATTTCCTTCCTGAGGGAACGACTTATGAAACTAAAGACCACATTGTTCGGCAATGTATATCAGTTTAAGGATGTAAAAGAGGTGCTGGCTAAAGCCAACGAACTGCGTTCGGGGGATGTGCTGGCGGGCGTTGCAGCGGCAAGCTCACAGGAGCGCGTGGCGGCAAAGCAGGTGTTGTCGGAAATGACCGTAGCGGACATCCGCAATAATCCGGCGATTGCCTATGAAGATGACTGCGTCACGCGGCTGATTCAGGACGACGTCAACGAAACGGCCTACAACCAGATTAAAAACTGGAGCATCAGCGAGCTGCGTGAGTATGTGCTGAGCGACGAAACCAGCGTTGATGACATTGCCTTTACCCGCAAAGGGCTGACCTCGGAAGTGGTGGCGGCGGTAGCGAAGATTTGCTCCAACGCGGACCTGATCTATGGCGCGAAGAAAATGCCGGTTATCAAAAAGGCCAATACCACCATCGGTATTCCTGGCACCTTTAGCGCCCGTTTGCAGCCGAACGATACCCGTGACGACGTGCAAAGTATCGCCGCGCAAATCTACGAAGGGCTTTCCTTCGGGGTAGGTGATGCGGTGATCGGCGTCAACCCGGTAACGGACGACGTGGAAAATTTAAGCCGCGTGTTGGACACCATCTATGGCGTGATCGACAAATACAACATTCCGACCCAGGGCTGCGTGCTGGCGCACGTCACCACCCAGATTGAAGCAATTCGTCGCGGCGCGCCTGGCGGGCTGATCTTCCAGAGTATCTGCGGCAGCGAAAAAGGGCTGAAAGAGTTTGGCGTGGAACTGGCGATGCTCGACGAAGCGCGCGCAGTGGGCGCGGAGTTCAACCGTATCGCCGGGGAAAACTGCCTCTACTTCGAAACCGGGCAAGGTTCGGCGCTGTCCGCTGGCGCTAACTTCGGCGCAGACCAGGTGACGATGGAAGCGCGTAACTATGGGCTGGCGCGTCATTACGATCCGTTTATCGTCAACACCGTGGTCGGTTTTATTGGGCCGGAGTATCTCTACAACGACCGCCAGATTATCCGCGCGGGCTTAGAAGATCACTTTATGGGCAAGCTGAGCGGCATCTCTATGGGCTGTGACTGCTGCTACACCAACCACGCTGACGCTGACCAGAACCTCAACGAAAACCTGATGATCCTGCTCGCCACCGCAGGCTGCAACTACATCATGGGGATGCCGCTGGGCGATGACATCATGCTCAACTACCAGACCACGGCCTTCCACGACACCGCCACTGTGCGTCAGTTACTCAACCTGCGCCCGTCACCGGAGTTTGAACGCTGGCTGGAAAACATGGGCATTATGGCAAACGGTCGCCTGACCAAACGGGCGGGCGATCCGTCACTGTTATTCTGATGACGCGGAGATAACACATCATGGATCAAAAACAGATTGAAGAAATTGTACGCAGCGTGATGGCGTCAATGGGACAAGCGGCCCCCGCGCCGTCAGAAGCAAAGTGCGCCACCACCACCTGTGCGACACCCGTGACCTCTGAAAGCTGCGCGCTGGATTTAGGTTCCACTGAAGCAAAAGCGTGGATTGGTGTTGAAAACCCGCATCGCGCAGACGTATTAACAGAACTGCGTCGCAGCACCGTGGCCCGCGTTTGTACCGGTCGTGCGGGTCCGCGTCCGCGTACCCAGGCGCTGCTGCGTTTCCTGGCCGATCACTCTCGTTCGAAAGACACCGTACTGAAAGAAGTGCCGGAAGAGTGGGTGAAAGCGCAGGGCTTGCTGGAAGTACGCTCCGAAATTAGCGACAAAAATCTCTACCTGACTCGCCCGGATATGGGCCGCCGCCTGTGTGCAGAAGCTGTTGAAGCGCTGAAAGCACAGTGTGTTGCTAATCCGGACGTACAGGTCGTTATTTCTGATGGCCTGTCAACTGATGCCATCACCGTGAACTACGAAGAGATCCTACCGCCGCTGATGGCGGGCCTGAAACAGGCTGGTTTGAAAGTCGGCACGCCGTTCTTTGTGCGTTACGGTCGCGTGAAGATTGAAGATCAGATTGGCGAACTTCTTGGCGCGAAAGTGGTGATTCTGCTGGTGGGCGAACGCCCGGGGTTAGGGCAGTCAGAAAGCCTTTCCTGCTACGCCGTTTACTCACCGCGTATGGCGACCACCGTTGAGGCCGATCGCACCTGTATCTCTAACATTCACCAGGGCGGCACGCCGCCAGTTGAAGCCGCAGCAGTTATTGTGGATTTGGCGAAACGTATGCTGGAGCAGAAAGCATCCGGCATCAACATGACCCGATAAGGAGGCATCATGCCAGCTTTAGATTTGATTCGACCGTCGGTTACCGCCATGCGGGTGATTGCCTCCGTTAACGCCGATTTTGCGCGTGAGCTGAAATTGCCGCCGCATATTCGTAGCCTTGGGCTGATTTCCGCCGACTCCGATGACGTCACCTACATTGCGGCTGATGAAGCGACCAAACAGGCGATGGTGGAAGTGGTGTATGGCCGCTCGCTGTATGCGGGAGCAGCACACGGCCCGTCACCGACTGCCGGTGAAGTGCTGATTATGCTGGGCGGACCAAACCCGGCGGAAGTGCGTGCTGGTCTGGATGCAATGGTTGCGCATATTGAAAACGGTGCGGCCTTCCAGTGGGCCAACGATGCGCAAGATACGGCATTCCTTGCACATGTGGTTTCGCGTACTGGCTCTTATCTCTCTTCCACTGCGGGTATTACGCTTGGCGATCCGATGGCGTATCTGGTGGCGCCGCCGCTGGAAGCGACTTATGGCATTGATGCAGCGTTAAAATCTGCCGACGTACAGCTGGTGACTTATGTCCCGCCGCCGTCAGAAACCAACTATTCCGCCGCATTCTTAACGGGAAGCCAGGCGGCGTGTAAAGCGGCCTGTAATGCCTTTACCGATGCAGTGCTGGAAATCGCGCGGAATCCAATCCAGCGTGCGTAACGGAGGTTGCCGATGATCAATGCACTGGGATTGCTGGAAGTGGACGGCATGGTCGCCGCAATCGATGCGGCGGATGCGATGCTGAAAGCGGCCAACGTGCGCCTGCTCAGTCATGAAGTACTTGACCCAGGTAGGTTGACGCTGGTGGTGGAAGGCGATCTGGCGGCGTGTCGTGCGGCGCTGGATGCAGGTTGTGCTGCTGCGATGCGTACCGGGCGCGTCATCAGCCGCAAGGAGATCGGTCGGCCAGACGATGACACCCAGTGGCTGGTTACTGGCTTTAACCGCCAGCCAAAGCAAGCTGTAAAGGAACCCTGCGTGCCAGCTATCGTTGCGGAATCTGCTGACGAGTTGTTGGCGCTGTTAACATCAGTACGTCAGGGAATGACGGCAGGAGAAGTGGCTGCCCACTTTGGCTGGCCGTTGGAAAAAGCCAGAAATGCGCTCGAACAGCTCTTTTCTGCCGGGACGTTACGTAAACGCAGTAGTCGTTATCGTCTCAAGCCCCATTAATCTGTCGGAGGTGCCGGGTGTCATATAACACCCGGCATTAACATCATGAAAAAGCCCCGTACAGCTAATTTGCACCATCTTTATCATGACCCCTTATCCGAAAACCTGAAGCTTACGCCGAAGGTCGAAGTGGATAATGTTCATCAACGACAGACAACGGATGTCTATGAACATGCTTTGACGATTACCGCCTGGCAGCAGATTTACGATCAGCTGCATCCGGGCAAGTTTCATGGTGAATTTACGGAAATTCTGCTTGATGATATTCAGGTTTTCCGTGAATACACCGGTCTGGCACTGCGTCAGTCGTGCCTGGTCTGGCCGAACTCTTTCTGGTTTGGTATTCCGGCGACACGCGGCGAACAGGGATTTATCGGCTCACAATGCCTGGGAAGCGCGGAAATTGCCACGCGCCCTGGCGGCACCGAGTTTGAACTGAGTACACCGGATGATTATACGATCCTTGGCGTAGTGCTTTCTGAAGATGTCATTACCCGGCAGGCTAACTTTTTGCATAACCCGGAAAGGGTGCTGCATATGTTACGTAACCAGTCGGCGCTGGAAGTGAAAGAGCAGCATAAAGCCGCGCTGTGGGGCTTTGTCCAACAGGCGTTGGCGACATTTTGCGAGAACCCGGAGAATCTTCATCAGCCTGCGGTGCGTAAAGTGCTGGGGGATAATTTGCTGATGGCGATGGGGGCGATGCTGGAAGAAGCGCAACCAATGGTGACAGCGGAAAGCATCAGTCATCAGAGTTACCGACGTTTGCTTTCCCGCGCCCGTGAATATGTGCTGGAAAACATGTCCGAACCGGTAACCGTACTGGACTTGTGTAATCAACTGCACGTCAGTCGCCGCACCTTACAAAACGCATTTCACGCTATTTTGGGCATTGGCCCGAATGCGTGGCTAAAACGCATTCGCCTGAATGCCGTACGCCGCGAACTGATAAGCCCGTGGTCGCAAAGTATGACGGTAAAAGACGCCGCCATGCAGTGGGGATTCTGGCATCTGGGGCAATTTGCCACGGATTATCAGCAACTGTTTGCCGAGAAGCCGTCACTGACACTGCATCAGCGGATGCAGGAGTTGGAGTGAGGGAGTTACACCCAATCCCTGACCTTAATAAACTCACTCAACGCCGCTTCCGGAGAGCCTGCTTCCGGCTGATAATCGTACTCCCAGCGTACCAGTGGCGGCATTGACATCAAAATAGACTCGGTGCGCCCGCCGGTTTGTAAACCAAACAGCGTCCCGCGATCCCATACCAGGTTGAATTCGACATAGCGCCCGCGGCGGTACAACTGGAAATTGCGCTCGCGTTCGCCGTATTCCATTGCTTTACGCCGTTCAACAATCGGTAAATAAGCGTCGGTGTAGCCTTTGCCTACCGCCTGCATAAAGGCGAAACAGTGGTCGAAATCTGGCGTGTTCAGGTCATCAAAGAACAGCCCGCCAATACCGCGCTGTTCGTTGCGATGTTTGAGGTAGAAGTATTCGTCGCACCACTTTTTGTAACGGGGATAAACGTCTTCGCCAAATGGCAGGCACAGGTCACGGGCGGTGCGGTGCCAGTGAATAGCATCCTCTTCAAAGCCATAGAAAGGGGTTAAGTCGAAGCCGCCGCCAAACCACCAGACGGGATCGGCACCCGGTTTTTCGGCAATAAAAAACCGCACATTCGCGTGGCTGGTGGGAATGTACGGATTATGCGGATGCACTACCAGCGATACGCCCATCGCCTCGAAACTGCGTCCGGCAAGTTCCGGGCGATGAGCGGTCGCGGAAGCGGGCATCGCGTTGCCGTGGACGTGAGAAAAGTTGACGCCCGCCTGTTCGAAAACACCACCATTACGCAACCCCCGACTACGTCCGCCGCCACCAGCTTCACGTTGCCAGCTATCTTCGACAAACTCTGCGCCATCTACGGCGGCCAGTTGCTGGCAAATTGTATCCTGAAGGTCGAGGAGGAACTGTCTAACCAGGTGTGCGTCGGGTTTCATAACTTACCGCTTTTTCGAGTGTGCTTTCTGGTTATCAAACCAGTGGAAATAACTGATCACGCCTTCAGCAATCGCTGTGGCGATTTTCTGACGAAACGCCGCCGTGCCTAATAGCCGTTCTTCTTCCGGGTTGGTGATAAACGAAGTTTCCACCAGCACCGAAGGAACCGACGGTGATTTCAACACCACAAATGCCGCTTGTTCGGTGTTGCGGCTGTGCAGTTTATGCACCGGCTTAATCTTCTTCAGAATATGCGAACCGAGCGTCAGACTATTTTTAATGGTATCTGTTTGCACCAGATCAAACAGCACTTGTTGCAATAGGTGATCCCTGTCGGTCGCCTTTTTTCCGGCAACTTCATCAGCACGGTTTTCGCGTTCGGACAAATATTTTGCCATCGCGCTACTTGCGCCACGGTTAGAGAGGGCAAAGACCGATGCACCGGCAGCTTTCGGGTTGGTAAAGCCGTCGGCGTGAATTGACATAAACAGGTCTGCGCCATGTTTATGGGCGATTTCAACGCGATCGTACAGTGGAATAAAGGTATCGCCAGAACGCGTCAGCCGCGCATCAATGCCATGATTGCGCAAAATTGAACGGACGTTTTTGGCAATCGCCAGCACCACGTGTTTTTCTTTTGACCCGTTGCGGCCAATCGCACCGGTATCAATCCCGCCGTGGCCTGGATCGAGAACGACTATCCGCTTGCCCCCGGCTTTTTTGGCTTTCGGCTTAGTGTGTCCGTTGCTGGTTTTTAAAGGTTCTTCTTTGGCGATGGCTTGTGACATTCCTGACAACGTCAGGGCAGCCAATCCGGCTTTCAGCACCTGGCGGCGCGAAGTGAGTGTTTTTAGTGGTTTAAAAGTGCTCATACGGCCTGAGTTGTAATAATGAAGTTCCAGATGTTATATCGTATCGCGTAATCCGTTACGACGGTTTGCTGGTGAGAATTGTTTTACTTTTCATTTCAATAAATGACAACGCGTCATTATGCCACTTTTTCAACCGATTTTCGTCAGATATTGGCTAATTCGGTCGTTCACGCCATAATCACCCTTTTAACCCCCAAAAAGGTAACTCATACCATGGAGATACGCGTATTTCGCCAGGAAGATTTCGAAGAGGTCATCACCCTTTGGGAGCGTTGCGACTTGCTGCGTCCATGGAACGATCCGGAAATGGACATCGAGCGCAAGATGAACCATGACGTCAGTTTGTTCCTGGTCGCGGAAGTGAATGGTGAAGTGGTGGGAACGGTGATGGGCGGTTATGACGGGCATCGTGGGTCTGCTTATTATCTTGGCGTGCATCCGGAGTTTCGCGGGCGCGGAATTGCTAACGCGTTGCTTAATCGACTGGAGAAAAAGCTCATTGCCCGCGGTTGCCCGAAAATTCAGATCAACGTGCCGGAAGACAACGACATGGTGCTCGGAATGTACGAACGCCTGGGATATGAACACGCTGATGTGCTGAGTCTGGGTAAGCGTTTGATTGAAGATGAAGAGTACTGAGTTTCATCCTGTCCATTATGATGCGCACGGACGCCTGCGTTTACCTTTTCTCTTCTGGCTTGTGCTACTGCTTCAGGCGCGAACCTGGGTGCTGTTTGTGATTGCCGGTGCGTCGCGTGAGCAGGGTACTGCGCTGCTGAATCTGTTTTATCCCGATCACGATAATTTCTGGCTGGGGTTAATTCCCGGCATTCCAGCAGTGCTGGCGTTTTTGCTGAGTGGTCGGCGGGTTACGTTTCCCCGTATCTGGCATGGGCTCTATTTTCTGTTGCTGTTGGCGCAAGTTGTTTTACTTTGCTGGCAACCGTGGCTGTGGCTGAACGGCGAATCGGTTAGCGGAATCAGTCTGGCGCTGGTAGTGGCGGATATTGTGGCGTTAATCTGGCTGCTGACCAATCGACGTTTACGCGCTTGTTTTGTGGTTGAGAAAGAATAACGGCACTTTTTTGCAAATTCGCACTCCAAGCAACGTTATTGAATAACCAAAGGAAGTGAGATGAAATCGCTGCGTTTAATGTTATGCGCTATGCCGTTGATGCTGACCGGCTGTTCCACGATGTCGTCAGTTAACTGGTCTGCCGCGAATCCGTGGAACTGGTTTGGTTCATCTACCAAAGTGAGCGAGCAGGGCGTGGGTGAATTAACGGCGTCCACACCATTACAAGAACAAGCTATTGCCGATGCGCTTGATGGTGATTATCGCCTGCGCAGCGGAATGAAAACCGCTAACGGTAATGTAGTGCGCTTTTTTGAAGTGATGAAAGGCGACAGCGTGGCGATGGTCATCAATGGTGATCAAGGCACAATCAGCCGCATTGACGTTTCAGATAGCGATATTCCTGCGGACACCGGTGTTAAAATCGGTACACCGTTTAGCGACCTTTACAGCAAAGCATTTGGCAATTGCCAAAAAGCCGATGGTGATGATCGTGCTGTCGAATGTAAAGCTGAAGGCAGTCAACATATTAGCTACCAGTTCAGCGGTGAATGGAGTGGTCCTGAAGGGTTAATGCCTTCGGACGATACCTTGAAAAACTGGAAAGTCAGTAAAATTATCTGGCGACGTTAATTTGCGTCTGAACAAACCGCTAATCACAAAAAACACGTAAAATAGCGCCCAACAATGCCACGGATTGCGTGGCATTATTATTTTCAGGAGGAACAATGTCTCAGGTTCAGAGTGGCATTTTGCCAGAACATTGCCGCGCGGCGATTTGGATCGAAGCCAACGTAAAAGGGGAAGTTGATGCCCTGCGTGCGGCCAGTAAAACATTTGCCGACAAACTGGCGACTTTTGAAGCGAAATTCCCGGACGCACATCTTGGTGCAGTCGTTGCCTTTGGTAACAACACCTGGCGTGCTCTGAGCGGCGGCGTTGGTGCCGAAGAGCTGAAAGATTTTCCGGGCTACGGCAAAGGTCTTGCGCCGACCACTCAGTTCGATGTGTTAATCCACATTCTTTCTCTGCGTCATGATGTAAACTTTTCTGTCGCCCAGGCGGCGATGGAAGCCTTTGGTGACTGCATTGAAGTGAAAGAAGAGATCCACGGCTTCCGTTGGGTTGAAGAGCGTGACCTGAGCGGCTTTGTTGACGGCACAGAAAACCCGGCGGGTGAAGAGACGCGTCGCGAAGTGGCGGTTATCAAAGACGGCGTGGATGCAGGCGGCAGCTATGTGTTTGTGCAGCGTTGGGAGCACAACCTGAAGCAACTCAACCGTATGAGCGTTCACGATCAGGAGATGATGATCGGCCGTACCAAAGAAGCCAACGAAGAGATTGATGGCGACGAACGTCCGGAAACCTCTCACCTGACCCGTGTTGATCTGAAAGAAGATGGCAAAGGACTGAAGATTGTTCGCCAGAGCCTGCCGTACGGCACCGCCAGTGGCACTCACGGTCTGTACTTCTGCGCCTACTGTGCGCGTCTGCATAACATTGAGCAGCAATTGCTGAGCATGTTTGGCGATACCGATGGTAAGCGTGATGCGATGTTGCGTTTCACCAAACCGGTAACCGGCGGCTATTACTTCGCGCCGTCGCTGGACAAGCTGATGGCGCTGTAAGCGTTTCTGATTCGATGATTAAAGGCCAGCCAATAGCATTACTGACTGGCCTCAGATTGTTGATAAAGTGCGCGTTGTACACGCCGGATGCGGCGTGAACGCCTTATCCGGCCTACAAATCGTGCTAATTCAATATATTGCAGGCTCCGCGTAGGCCTGATAAGCGTAGCGCATCAGGCAGTTTTCGTTTGTCAGCAGTCGCAGGTCAGCCAGTAACACAACTGACTGGCCTCAGATTGTTGATAAAGTGCGCGTTGTACACGCCGGATGCGGCGTGAACGCCTTATCCGGCCTACAAATCGTGCGAATTCAATACATTGCAGGGGCCGCGTAGGCCTGATAAGCGTAGCGCATCAGGCAGTATTGCGTTTGTCAGCAGTCTCAGGCCAGCCAGTAACAAAACTGACTGGCCTTTTTATTACTTCTGCTTTAATGCCGCATACACCTGATCAACTACCCAACCATAAGTTGCAATCGGTAACTGACCGCTTTCGAACATATTGGGATTTTTTTGTGGATCGGCAACTGGCGAATGGGGCTTGTTGCTTAACATCACAATCGCCATGTGATTCACCGGATCGATAACGGTCACCGTCCCGGTCCAGCCAGTGTGACCGTAGGTTTGCGGGCTTGCCAGCGTGCCAAACGTCGGCGTCATGGTGGCATTACCATTGACTCGCCAGCCAAGGCCAAAAGTGGCGTCTTCCTTTGAGCTGGTGGTGAACATCTTCACCGTTTCCGCACTGAACAGCTTCACATCGCCATAGCCACCGCCGTTCAGCATCGTTTGCATTAACACCGCAATATCGCCGGTATTGGAAAACAAGCCTGCGTGTCCGGAAACGCCGCCCATCGAATAGAACGCTTTTTCATCGTGCACCTGACCCCAGAGAGTGGAGGTGCGGATATTCGGAAAGTGGATCACGCCATCGCGGGTATTGCCGTTCAGTTCCGTCGCGGCAATTTGCTGCGGTTTAAAGCCTTTCAGCAGCGGGTTAAATACCGTATGCGTCAGGCCGAGTGGCCGATAAATCGACTCTTCAACATAGCGGTCAAGCGGCTGGCCAGTAACTGACTCGACGATAAATCCAAGCAGCATATAATCGACATCACTGTAAATATGCTTGCTGCCGGGCTGATACTCTAGCGGCGTGCGCTTGATCATCTCCAGCGTCTGGCCTTTATCCTGCGAATATAACGCGCCCGCGACCGCTTTATTCGGATATTGTGGGTCCGCTGGGAAACCGCCGCTGTGATGCAGCAGATCAGAAATCCGCAACGTGTTTTTGCCTTTGATGGTGTCATTTGTACTGTCGGCAAACCCTGGAATATATTTCGCAATCAGATCGTCGGGATGCAGTTTGCCTTCGCTCATCAGCTTTTGCAGAGCGAAGTTTGTGGCGTACATCTTGGTGTTTGAGGCCAGGTCATACAGCGTCTCGGTGGTGGCTTTTACAGGCTGCGCCATCAACACGCTGCCATCGTACTTTTTCGCCATCCCCCAGGCTTTGCGATACACAATCTGATTATCTTTAATAATCAGTAGGTTTACACCGGGATAACCGGCATCAACTTGCTGGCTAATCCAGCGATCCATCTGGTTAAGCCGTTCGACATTGAACCCTGCTTTCTCTGGCGAACTTTCTGTCAGAACAGGGTATTTTGCGGCGCTGACGCTACAGCTGACAGCCAGCAGAGAAAGATAGAGCATTGTCCGTTTCATGATCAGTCCAGATTGACGTTACGGCAGCCAAAGAGCGTGGTGAAAATAAACCCACTAACCCATGCCACCAGAATCCCACCTGCATATACCGCCATTGCCGGAAGGATACCTTGAGCGGAGGTCATCAGCGGCAGCGCCACCAGGCCAGACGGCCCGAAAGCGCTGTTTAAGCCCATCGGCAGACCCCACCAGGCTATCAGCCCGATAAACAAACCGCCCGCCGCGCCGCCTAAACAGGCGGTAACAAACGGTTTCATGCGGGGCAGGGTGACACCGTAAATCAGCGGTTCACCAACGCCCAGCAGGCCGGGAATAATCGCCCCGCGTACCTGACTGCGTAATGCGCTATGCGGTTGCGCCCGCCAGTAGAGCGCCAACGCCGCGCCCACCTGGCCCGCGCCCGCCATCGAAAGGATGGGAAATAAGCTGTTGAACCCCTGACTGTCCATTAACGCGAGGTAAACAGGAATGAAGCCCTGATGCACGCCAAACACCACGGCGATCAGGAACAGCCCGGCTAAAACCGCACAACCGAGCGGATTACTGTTCAGGTGCATAAACAACCACGACATGCCTTCAAACAGCCAGCCGCCCAGCGGCATAATGATCAGGTACGCAAGCGTAGCGGTGATCAACAGAGTGATTAACGAGGTCAGCAGCATGTCGAGATCGTCCGGCATAAAGCGGCGCACCATGCCTTCAATGCGGGCGCAGGCCCAGGCGGCAATCAACACGCCGATAATATTGCCGCGCGGATCGATGGGCAGACCGAAGAAATCGTGAAATCCGGCGTAGTAACCAGTGGTGGCAGCAGGGTTATAACCGAGCAAAAAGAGCGCGGCGATAATTGCGCCATTTACGCCTGTGCCGCCGAACGCCTGGGCCGCGTTATAGCCCACCAGAATTACCAGGAAGGTGAACAAGCCTTTGCTGAACACCTTCATAAAATTCAGCGCATCGGGCAGCGTTCCCTGAGCATCTGCCGGAACGTGCATCACCGTGGCGATTAGCGTCGCTATCCCCAGCAACAGACCTGCAGCAATAAAACCGGGGATCAGCGGCGTAAAGATGGTGGCGAATTTGGCGAGAAATTGTTGCACGCCGGAAGTTTGTCTGGCTTTTAACTGGCGTTTATTCTGGGCGGTGATCTCCGCGGCATCCTGCACGGGTGCTTCGCCCAGCAACTCGCTCATGGCTTTTGCGGCACGATGCGCTTTACCCGGCCCAAAAACGACCTGCACCTGATCGCTGGTCAAAATGACGCCCTTTACGCCTTCCAGGGTTTTGATATCGGGATCAACCAGTGAACTGTTATGTACACCCAGACGCAGACGCGTCATACAGTTACCACAGCTGGCGATGTTTCCCGGGCCACCGACCCGGGTAAGAATGGTGTTCAGAAGCTCACTGCTGATCTCTTTAGCCATGGGTTATTCCTTTTCCAGAGCTTTGCGAATAAAGCCGCCGTGTTGATCCAGGCGTTTTTTAGCTTCTGCGGCATCGAGATTTTTCAGCACCATCACAATAGCCGTTTTACAGTGGCGGTCGCAGGCAACCAATGCCGCTTCCGCTTGCTCAGCGCTACATCCGGTGGCGTTTTTGACGATATTGACCTGGCGCACATGCAGTTTTTCATTGGTAGCGACCACATCAACCATCAGGTTACCGAACACTTTGCCTGACTTAATCATCAGCCCGGTGGAGAGCATGTTGAGCACCAGTTTCTGCGCCGTGCCTGCTTTCATTCGCGAAGAACCCGTGACCACTTCGGCCCCAACAATCGGCGTAATAGCAAACTCTGCGGTAGTTGAAACGGCGCTCCCCGGATTACAGGAAATTCCCACTGTGCGGCAACCGAGCTGGCGGGCGTATTCCAGTCCGGCAATCACATACGGCGTACGACCGCTGGCGGCAATACCGACCACCACATCCTGTGCCGTTAAATTAATATTTTTCAGATCGTTAACGCCGCCTTCCCGGCTATCTTCCGCGCCTTCCACCGCGTGCTGAATGGCATATTCGCCGCCAGCAATCAAACCAACCACCAGGCCCGGTTTCACGCCGTAGGTTGGCGGACATTCACTGGCATCAAGAATACCCAGACGACCAGAGGTCCCCGCACCGATGTAAATCAGACGGCCGCCGCCGCTCACCTGGGCGTGAATAACATCGATCGCCGCTGCAATATCCGGCAATACGCGCTCAACGGCGAGTGGTACGGTTTTATCTTCATCGTTGATAATCCGGCACATTTCCAGCGTCGAAACGCGGTCAATTTCAGCCGAGGCGGCGTTCGAGCCTTCGGTAATCATCTTTTCAAGTTGCATATACAATCACCTTAAATATTTGCCTTCGAATAATTTCATCTGGAGTGAATCATATCTCCCTGCCTGATTATGTACAGCAGTGAATGTGTACAATGACAGCGTTGTGGTTATGGAAGATTTTACTTAAGATTTTCCTGAATTTAGATCCACTACTCAGCATTGATCTGTCATTCAGGTATGGTAAGGACAATAGAGCGTAATGCTCTGTATTCAAAAGGAGAAACTTGAAATGGGTAAACTCACGGGCAAGACAGCACTGATTACAGGCGCATTGCAGGGAATTGGCGAAGGAATTGCCAGAACTTTTGCACGTCATGGCGCGAACCTAATCTTGCTGGATATCTCCCCTGAGATCGAAAAGCTGGCGGACGAACTGTGTGGTCGTGGTCATCGCTGTACGGCGGTTGTCGCCGATGTGCGTGACCCGGCGTCGGTAGCCGCTGCTATCAAGCGCGCGAAGGAAAAAGAAGGGCGCATTGATATCCTGGTGAATAACGCAGGCGTTTGTCGCCTGGGCAGTTTCCTCGATATGAGCGATGACGATCGCGATTTCCATATTGATATCAATATTAAAGGCGTATGGAACGTCACAAAGGCGGTGCTGCCGGAGATGATTGCCCGCAAAGATGGCCGCATTGTGATGATGTCTTCAGTCACTGGCGATATGGTGGCCGATCCTGGCGAAACGGCGTATGCCTTAACGAAAGCGGCGATTGTTGGCCTGACTAAATCGCTGGCGGTGGAGTACGCGCAGTCTGGTATTCGCGTAAATGCGATTTGTCCGGGCTACGTGCGCACGCCAATGGCGGAAAGTATTGCCCGCCAGTCGAACCCGGAAGATCCAGAATCGGTGCTGACTGAAATGGCAAAAGCAATCCCGATGCGTCGCCTCGCCGATCCGCTGGAAGTCGGCGAACTCGCGGCCTTTCTCGCATCCGATGAATCCAGCTATTTAACCGGTACACAGAATGTGATCGATGGCGGCAGCACGTTGCCGGAGACGGTTAGCGTCGGTATCTGATTCACCTCTGTTTCCTCCCTGCATGTGTGGGGAGGATTTCGTCTTATTCCCTTTTCAACTTCCAAATCACCAAACGGTATATAAAACCGTTACTCCTTTCATGCCCGTTATAAATATGATGGCTATTAGAAAGTCATTAAATATATAAGGGTGCGCAATGGCCGTTAACTTACTGAAAAAGAAATATCTCGCGCTGGTTGCTTCTCTGCTGCTGGCAGGCCATGTACAGGCAACAGAACTGCTGAACAGTTCTTATGACGTCTCCCGCGAGCTGTTTGCCGCCCTGAACCCGCCGTTTGAACAGCAATGGGCCAAAGATAACGGCGGCGACAAACTGACGATAAAACAATCTCATGCCGGGTCATCAAAACAGGCGCTGGCGATTTTACAGGGCTTAAAAGCCGATGTTGTCACTTATAACCAGGTGACCGACGTACAAATCCTGCACGACAAAGGCAAGCTGATCCCGGCGGACTGGCAGTCGCGCCTGCCGAATAATAGCTCACCGTTCTACTCCACCATGGGTTTCCTGGTGCGTAAGGGCAACCCGAAGAATATCCACGACTGGAACGACCTGGTGCGCTCCGACGTGAAGCTGATTTTCCCGAACCCGAAAACCTCCGGTAACGCGCGTTACACCTACCTTGCGGCATGGGGTGCAGCGGATAAAGCCGACGGTGGCGATAAAGCCAAAACCGAACAGTTTATGACTCAGTTCCTGAAAAACGTTGAAGTGTTCGATACCGGCGGTCGTGGCGCAACCACCACTTTTGCCGAGCGTGGCCTGGGCGATGTGCTGATCAGCTTCGAGTCGGAAGTGAACAACATCCGTAAACAGTATGAAGCGCAGGGCTTTGAAGTGGTGATTCCGAAAACCAACATTCTGGCGGAATTCCCGGTGGCGTGGGTCGATAAGAACGTGCAGGCCAACGGTACGGAAAAAGCCGCCAAAGCCTACCTGAACTGGCTCTACAGCCCGCAGGCACAAACCATCATCACCGATTATTACTACCGCGTGAATAACCCGGAAGTCATGGACAAACTGAAAGACAAATTCCCGCAGACCGAACTGTTCCGCGTGGAAGACAAGTTTGGCTCATGGCCGGAAGTGATGAAAACCCACTTCACCAGCGGCGGCGAGTTAGACAAGCTGTTAGCGGCGGGGCGTAACTGATGTTGGCAGTTTCATCAAGACGCGTGCTGCCGGGCTTTACCTTAAGCCTCGGCACCAGTCTGCTGTTTGTGTGCCTGATTTTGCTGCTGCCGCTCTCCGCGCTGGTGATGCAGCTTTCTGAGATGAGCTGGGCGCAGTACTGGGAAGTGATCACCAACCCGCAGGTGGTCGCGGCCTACAAAGTGACGCTGCTGTCGGCGTTTGTGGCATCGATTTTTAACGGCGTTTTCGGCCTGCTGATGGCGTGGATCTTAACCCGCTATCGCTTCCCTGGCCGCACGCTGCTTGATGCGCTGATGGATTTACCCTTTGCGCTGCCAACGGCGGTCGCAGGTTTGACGCTGGCCTCGCTCTTTTCCGTGAACGGTTTTTACGGCGAATGGCTGGCGAAGTTTGATATCAAAGTCACCTACACCTGGCTGGGGATTGCGGTGGCGATGGCCTTTACCAGCATTCCGTTTGTGGTGCGTACCGTACAGCCGGTGCTGGAAGAGTTAGGCCCGGAATATGAAGAAGCGGCGGAAACGCTCGGTGCAACGCGCTGGCAGAGTTTCTGTAAAGTGGTGCTGCCGGAGCTTTCTCCGGCGCTGGTGGCGGGCGTGGCGCTGTCGTTTACCCGTAGCCTCGGTGAATTTGGCGCGGTGATATTTATCGCCGGGAACATCGCCTGGAAAACAGAAGTGACGTCGCTGATGATTTTCGTTCGCTTACAGGAGTTTGATTACCCGGCGGCGAGCGCGATTGCTTCGGTGATCCTCGCGGCATCCCTCCTGCTGTTGTTCTCAATTAACACTCTGCAAAGTCGCTTTGGTCGGCGTGTGGTAGGTCATTAATGGCGGAAGTTACCCAATTGAAGCGTTATGACGCGCGCCCGATTAACTGGGGCAAATGGTTTCTGATTGGCACCGGGATGCTGGTTTCGGCGTTCATCCTGCTGGTGCCGATGATTTACATCTTCGTACAGGCATTCAGCAAAGGGTTGATGCCGGTTTTACAGAATCTGGCCGATCCAGACATGCTGCACGCCATCTGGCTAACGGTGATGATTGCGCTGATTGCCGTGCCGGTGAACCTGGTGTTCGGCATCCTGCTGGCCTGGCTGGTGACACGTTTTGATTTTCCTGGGCGTCAGTTGCTGCTGACGCTGCTGGATATCCCGTTTGCCGTCTCTCCGGTGGTCGCAGGCCTGGTGTATCTGCTGTTCTACGGCTCTAACGGCCCGCTGGGCGGTTGGCTCGACGAGCATAACCTGCAAATTATGTTCTCCTGGCCGGGAATGGTGCTGGTCACCATCTTCGTCACCTGTCCGTTTGTGGTGCGCGAACTGGTGCCGGTGATGTTAAGCCAGGGCAGCCAGGAAGACGAAGCGGCGATTTTGCTTGGCGCGTCTGGCTGGCAAATGTTCCGCCGCGTCACATTGCCGAATATTCGCTGGGCGCTGCTTTATGGCGTGGTGTTGACCAACGCCCGCGCGATTGGCGAGTTTGGCGCGGTATCGGTGGTTTCCGGTTCGATTCGCGGCGAAACACTTTCGCTGCCGTTACAGATTGAATTGTTGGAGCAGGACTACAACACCGTCGGCTCCTTTACCGCTGCTGCGCTGTTGACGCTGATGGCGATTATCACCCTGTTTTTAAAGAGTATGTTGCAGTGGCGCCTGGAAAATCAGGAAAAACGCGCGCAGCAGGAGGAACATCATGAGCATTGAGATTGCCAATATTAAGAAGTCTTTTGGTCGCACCCAGGTGCTGAACGATATCTCACTGGATATTCCTTCTGGTCAGATGGTCGCGTTGCTGGGGCCGTCCGGTTCCGGAAAAACCACGCTGCTGCGCATTATTGCCGGGCTGGAGCATCAAACCAGTGGGCATATTCGCTTCCATGGCACCGACGTCAGCCGCCTGCACGCGCGCGATCGTAAAGTCGGTTTCGTGTTTCAGCATTACGCGCTGTTCCGCCATATGACGGTGTTCGACAATATCGCCTTTGGCCTGACGGTGCTGCCGCGTCGCGAGCGCCCGAATGCCGCAGCTATCAAAGCGAAAGTGACAAAATTGCTGGAGATGGTGCAGCTTGCCCATCTGGCGGATCGTTATCCGGCGCAGCTTTCCGGCGGGCAGAAACAGCGTGTGGCACTGGCGCGCGCGCTGGCTGTGGAACCGCAAATTCTGCTGCTCGATGAACCGTTTGGCGCGCTGGATGCGCAGGTGCGTAAAGAGCTGCGTCGCTGGCTGCGTCAACTGCATGAAGAACTGAAATTCACCAGCGTGTTCGTTACCCACGACCAGGAAGAAGCGATGGAAGTCGCCAACCGCGTGGTGGTGATGAGTCAGGGCAATATCGAACAGGCCGATAAACCGGATCAGGTATGGCGCGAACCGGCGACCCGTTTTGTGCTCGAATTTATGGGCGAAGTAAACCGCCTGCAGGGAACCATTCGCGGCGGGCAGTTCCACGTTGGTGCACATCGCTGGCCGCTGGGGTATACGCCTGCGTATCAGGGGCCGGTGGATCTCTTCCTGCGCCCGTGGGAAGTGGATATCAGCCGCCGCACCAGCCTTGAATCGCCACTGCCGGTCCAGGTGCTGGAAGCCAGCCCGAAAGGCCACTACACCCAATTAGTTGTGCAGCCGCTGGGGTGGTATGAAGATCCGCTCACCGTGGTAATGCGTGGCGATGATGCGCCAGTGCGCGGCGATCGTTTGTTCGTCGGGCTGCAACATGCGCGGCTGTATAACGGTGACGAGCGTATTGAAACCCGCGATGAGGAACTTGCTCTCGCACAAAGCGCCTGATAGGTTGAGTGAATGTTAAACGCCCGGAGGCGCTTCCCGCGATCCGGGCTTTTTAATGGCAAGGTTTGTAACCTGTAGGCCTGATAAGACGCGCAAGCGTCGCATCAGGCAACACCACGTATGGACAGAGATCGTGAGTACATTAGAACAAACAATTGGCAATACGCCTCTGGTGAAGTTGCAGCGAATGGGGCCGGATAACGGCAGTGAAGTGTGGTTAAAACTGGAAGGCAATAACCCGGCAGGCTCGGTGAAAGATCGTGCGGCGCTATCGATGATCGCCGAGGCGGAAAAGCGCGGGGAAATTAAACCGGGCGACGTGCTGATTGAAGCCACCAGTGGCAATACTGGCATTGCGCTGGCGATGATTGCCGCGCTAAAAGGCTATCGCATGAAATTGCTGATGCCGGACAACATGAGCCAGGAACGCCGTGCGGCGATGCGTGCTTATGGTGCGGAACTGATTCTTGTCACCAAAGAGCAGGGCATGGAAGGTGCGCGCGATCTGGCGCTTGAAATGGCGAATCGTGGTGAAGGCAAGCTGCTCGATCAGTTCAATAATCCTGATAATCCCTACGCCCATTACACCACCACCGGGCCGGAAATCTGGCAGCAAACCGGCGGGCGCATCACTCATTTTGTCTCCAGCATGGGGACGACCGGCACTATCACCGGCGTTTCACGCTTTATGCGCGAGCAATCCAAACCGGTGACCATTGTTGGCCTGCAACCGGAAGAGGGCAGCAGCATTCCCGGCATCCGCCGCTGGCCTGCGGAATATCTGCCAGGCATCTTTAACGCATCGCTGGTGGATGAGGTACTGGATATTCATCAGCGCGATGCGGAAAACACCATGCGCGAACTGGCGGTGCGGGAAGGGATTTTCTGCGGGGTGAGTTCAGGCGGTGCGGTTGCTGGCGCGATACGCGTGGCAAGAGCTAACCCCGGCGCGGTAGTGGTGGCGATCATCTGCGATCGCGGCGATCGTTACCTTTCTACCGGGGTATTCGGGGAAGAGCATTTTAGCCAGGGGGCGGGGATTTAAGATTATTGCGCAGGCACTGTTTTATCCGTCTGCGCAATCAGCGCATGTAAAAAAGGTTGCGCATTTTCATCGCTCTTACCGGGCATCTTCACGATGTAAGGCTTACCGGTAATCGATGACGACGAAGCCACCTTATCAATAAACTGCTCGGCGGTATCAATGCGGTTGCGCGTGTTGCCGAGCTTCAACTTCAGATGCGAAACTGCTTCATCGCAGGTATGTTCATCACCGTTGCGCACAAATATCAAATCCTTTTTCTGTGCTAATCCCTCCGGCATGGCGTTGATGCGGGCTTCTTCGTGGGCAGTTAACTTCGCGTAAGCGGGGAGAGTCATCAACAGCGTAATGACCAGACAAATGATTTTCTTCACTGAATTACCATATCCTTGTTTTGTGATAGCCGATTTGACTGCCAAAATCAGGTAAAGTTTCGGTTGGGATGCGATGAGGATCATCGGCAAGGAGAAAAATTAAATGAGTAGTTTGTTGTTGTTTAACGATAAGAGCAGAGCGTTGCAGGCGGATATTGTCGCTGTGCAGTCGCAGGTGGTGTATGGCAGCGTAGGCAACAGCATTGCCGTGCCTGCTATTAAACAGAACGGCCTGAATGTCTTTGCCGTGCCGACCGTGTTGCTAAGCAATACGCCACATTATGATACGTTCTACGGTGGTGCGATTCCGGACGAATGGTTTAGCGGTTATTTACGTGCACTACAGGAGCGCGATGCGCTGCGCCAGCTGCGCGCTGTCACCACCGGTTATATGGGAACCGCGTCGCAAATCAAAATACTTGCCGAGTGGCTGACTGTATTACGCGAAAACCATCCTGACTTATTGATTATGGTCGATCCGGTGATTGGCGATATTGATAGCGGTATCTACGTCAAACCTGATCTTCCGGAGGCGTATCGGCAATATTTGTTGCCACTGGCGCAGGGAATTACGCCAAATATCTTTGAGCTGGAAATCCTGACCGGTAAAAACTGCCGCGATCTCGACAGCGCCATTGCCGCAGCAAAAAGTTTGCTTTCAGACACATTAAAATGGGTGGTTATTACCAGCGCCTCCGGTAATGAAGAAAATCAGGAGATGCAGGTGGTGGTGGTCAGTGCCGACAGCGTGAATGTCATTTCCCATTCTCGGGTAAAAACCGATCTGAAAGGTACAGGCGATCTGTTTTGCGCCCAGCTCATCAGTGGCTTGTTGAAAGGTAAGGAATTAACTGACGCGGTACATAGCGCAGGCTTACGCGTGCTGGAGGTGATGCGCTACACCCAGCAACATGAGAGCGATGAATTGATTTTGCCGCCGTTGGCGGAAGCATAAAAAATGGCGCCGATTGGCGCCATTTTTCACTGCGGCAAGAATTACTTCTTGATGCGAATAACCGGGGTTTCACCCACAGTCACGCTACCGGACAGTTTGATCAGTTCTTTGATTTCGTCCATGTTGGAGATAACAACCGGAGTCAGGGTAGACTTGGCTTTCTCTTCCAGCAGCGGGAGATCGAATTCAATCACAGTATCGCCAACTTTCACGCGCTGACCTTCTTCAGCAATACGCTTGAAGCCTTCGCCTTTCAGTTCAACAGTGTCGATACCGAAGTGAACGAACAACTCAACGCCGCTATCAGATTCGATGGAGAACGCGTGGTTGGTTTCAAAGATTTTACCAATGGTGCCGTCAACCGGAGCGACCATTTTGTTACCAGTTGGTTTGATAGCAATACCATCACCAACGATTTTTTCCGCAAAAACGACATCCGGCACGTCTTCGATATTGACGATCTCGCCAGAGAGCGGAGCAATGATCTCAATAGTTCCAGTATCCTTCTTGTCGTCGGAAACCAGAGATTTCAGTTTATCGAACAAACCCATGATCTTCTCCTAAGCAGTAAATTGGGCCGCATCTCGTGGATTAGCAGATTGTTTTTTCTTCAATGAACTTGTTAACCAGCGTCATTAACTCGTCCGTTGTCGGTTGAGCAAGAGCCTGCTCTGCTAACACCTTCGCATCTTCGAAGTTCGTGTTACGGATAATCTTCTTAATGCGCGGGATAGAAATGGCGCTCATAGAGAATTCGTCCAGACCCATCCCCAGCAACAGAAGTGTAGCACGTTCATCGCCAGCAAGCTCACCACACATACCTGTCCATTTGCCTTCAGCATGAGAAGCATCAATAACTTGCTTGATCAAGTTCAGCACGGACGGTGACATTGGCTGGTAAAGGTGTGAAATCATATCATTACCACGGTCAACTGCCAGAGTGTACTGCGTTAAATCATTGGTGCCGATACTAAAGAAATCAACTTCTTTGGCTAAATGACGCGCAATTGTCGCGGCAGCCGGTGTTTCCACCATCACGCCAATTTCAATTGACTCGTCAAACGCTTTACCTTCGTCGCGCAGTTCCTGTTTGTAGATTTCGATCTCTTTGCGCAGTGCTCGCACTTCTTCAACAGAGATGATCATCGGGAACATGATGCGCAATTTACCGAAAGCAGAGGCACGCAGGATAGCGCGAAGCTGATCGCGCAGGATCTCTTTACGATCCATCGCGATACGGATAGCACGCCAGCCGAGGAACGGGTTCTCTTCTTTCGGGAAGTTCATATACGGCAGCTCTTTATCGCCGCCAATGTCCATGGTACGAACAATAACTGCCTGTGAGCCACACGCTTCAGCCACCGCTTTGTAAGCAGCAAACTGTTCTTCTTCGGTTGGCAGCGCGTCACGGTCCATGAACAGGAATTCGGTACGATACAGACCAACGCCTTCAGCGCCGTTACGCTCTGCACCTTCAACGTCACGAACAGTACCGATGTTAGCGCACACTTCGACCTGGTGACCGTCCAGCGTAATTGCTGGCAGATCTTTCAGTTTAGCAAGCTCTGCTTTTTCAGAAGCAACTTGCTCCTGAACGGCGCGCAGTTTATCAATAACTTCATTGGTTGGATTGACGTAAACCTGATTGTTTACGGCATCCAGAATCAGATAGTCGTCGTTTTTCACCTGAGAGGTGACGCTACCGGTACCCACGATGGCTGGCAGTTCCAGAGAACGCGCCATGATAGAGGTGTGGGAAGTCCGGCCACCCGCGTCGGTGATGAAACCCAGCACCTTCTTCAGGTTTAGCTGTGCGGTTTCAGACGGCGTCAGGTCAGCGGCAACCAGGATTACTTCATCCTGAATGGCGCTCAGGTCGATGATCTTCAGCCCAAGGATGTTGCGCAGCAGGCGCTTACCGATATCACGTACGTCAGCCGCACGCTCTTTCAGGTATTCGTCATCCAGTTCTTCCAGGGCAGAAGCCTGACCTTCGATAACTTCATGAGCAGCTGCATCAGCGGTCATGTGCTTATCTTTAATCAGGGCTATGATTTCCTGCTCCAGCTCCTCATCTTCGAGCAACATAATATGCCCTTCGAAGATGGCTTCTTTTTCTTCACCGAACGTTTCACCAGCTTTCGTTTTGATCGTTTCCAGCTGGGCAGATGCCTTGGCACGACCGCTCAGAAAACGTTCAACTTCCTGATCAACCTGGTCGGCAGAAATTTTTTTCCGGTCAATGACGATTTCGTCTTCTTTCAAAAGCAGAGCTTTACCGAAAGCGATACCCGGGGATGCTAAAATGCCTGAAATCATAACCCTACCTTACTTGTGACTGATTTTTAAAAGAACCCGGAAAATTACTCGAGTTCCGCCATCAGTTTAACCAGATGTTCAACCGCTTTTTGCTCGTCTTCGCCTTCTGCAGAGATAGTCACAACAGTGCCTTGAGTCAGGCCCAGAGTCTGCAGTTTGAACAGGCTTTTGGCGCTGGCGCTTTTGCCGTTAGAAGTCACAGTAATTTCAGAAGTGAAGCCCTTAGCTTCTTTTACAAACTGGGCAGCAGGGCGGGTGTGCAGACCGTTCGGAGCGGTAATGGTAACTTCTTGCTGGAACATTGTATTTCCCCAACTTATAGGTTTAGTGTTGTGGAACTAAAGTCTAGCCTGGCGGTTCGACTTTAGCCTGTATTGTTAGCGCCAGTTTTAACAGACGCGACGCACGAAGTGCTCTATACAGTCCATTGCTGGCGGATGTTGGCCGCTGACGTTTCGTTCATCATTAAACATTATGCCGCTAAAGGAAGACTTGAACCAAATCATAAAATCGATTCAGCTAAGGCTTTTCCTGTAACGATTAATTTCGCGCATCAAAATAATTAGTCAGGTTAAATACCAGTTCCGACAAGTTGAATCAATGCCAGGAGGGGTGAAAGTTTGAAGCAGGCCACAAAAAAGCACCTGAAAAGGTGCTTTTTTACGCATTTTTAACAAGCTGGCATTACTGTTGCAGTTCTTTCTCGGTAAAGAGATCGGCAAACAGTGCAGTGCTTAAATAACGCTCACCCGATGATGGTAGAATAACCACAATATTCTTATTGGTAAAGCTTTCATCTTCTTGTAGTTTCAACGCCGCAGCAACAGCCGCGCCGGAAGAGATCCCGGCAAGAATGCCTTCTTCTTCCATCAGGCGACGCGCAGTAGAGATGGCTTCTTCATTGGTGATGCCAATAACTTTGTCGACCAGTTTGAGATCAAGGTTAGCCGGGATAAAGCCAGCACCGATGCCCTGGATTTTATGCGGCCCGGGTTTGATTTCTTCACCTGCCAGCGCCTGGGCGATAACGGGAGAGTCGGTTGGTTCAACGGCGACAGAGATGAGGTCAGTCTTGCCTTTGGTGCCTTTAATGTAGCGGCTGACGCCGGTCAGCGTACCGCCAGTGCCGACACCAGCAATAAACACATCGACCTGACCGTCAGTATCTTCCCAGATCTCCGGGCCGGTGGTTTTTTCATGAATTTCCGGATTCGCCGGGTTGCTGAATTGTTGCAGCAGCAGATATTTTTCTGGGTTGCTGGCAACAATTTCCTCTGCTTTTTGAATTGCGCCTTTCATGCCTTTAGCACCTTCGGTCAGCACCAGGTTTGCACCTAACGCTTTCAGCAGTTTGCGGCGTTCAATACTCATGGTTTCCGGCATGGTCAGGGTGAGTTTATAACCGCGAGCGGCAGCCACATACGCCAGTGCAATCCCGGTATTGCCGCTGGTTGGCTCCACCAACTCAACGCCCGGCTTCAGTACGCCGCGCTTTTCGGCATCCCAAATCATATTGGCACCGATACGGCACTTAACGCTGAAGCTGGGGTTTCGGGATTCCACCTTCGCCAGAATACGTCCGTTACCGATGCGATTCAGGCGAACCAGCGGTGTGTGACCGATAGTCAGCGAGTTATCTTCAAAAATCTTACTCATGGCCTGTCCTTAACTGTATGAAATTGGGATACAACAGGTAGCATACCCGCTCAGAGAATATGCGGAAGTAAGGATTTAGCATATCTATATGCAGAAGGGAAATAATGGCTCGCAAGATGGAATAAGGGGCGGCATAAGCCACCCCTGTCCCACACATAATGTTTACAAAATAATCGGTAAATTGTTACCGCCATAATGCATGTTTAGCGCGGTAGCAATCGACCCACATCGCCGTAGCGCCACAAACGGCCACCGGCATGATGAACAGGTTGAGTACCGGGATCATCGTGAACAAGCTGGTTAAAGCACCAAACTGCATATTAGTGATTTTGCGCGTGCGCAGGGCAGTGCGCATCTCTTTGAATGGCACTTTGTGGTTATCGAACGGATAGTCGCAGTACTGGATGGCTAACATCCAGGCACTGAACAGGAACCACAGCACCGGTGCGACGGTTTGCCCAATGCCAGGGATGAAGTAAAGGATCAGCAATACAATCGCGCGCGGCAGATACCAGGCAAACTTTTGCCATTCACGTTTCATAATCCGCGGCACATCTTTCATGATGCCGAAAATGCCGGTATCCGGTGGCGTAGCGCCAGTCAGTCTTGCTTCCAGTTGTTCAGCCAACAAACCGTTAAATGGTGCGGCAATCCAGTTGGCGATGGTGGAGAAAAAATAGCCAAAAACCAGTAGCACGGAGATAACCGCTACAGGCCACAGCAAATAGCTCAACCATTGCAGCCAGTCAGGTACGTGACTCATTAACGACGGGATCCAAACATCCAGCTGGCTAAAGAGCCACCAGAACGCGCCTCCCATCAACAAGATATTGATCAACAGCGGTAAGATGACAAAACGGCGAATCCCAGGTTGCGAGACGAGCTTCCAGCCTTGCGCAAAATAGTAAAAACCGCTGCGTGAGGCAGATGTGAATGTTGAAACCATAATCAGGATATGCTCCTTTTGACCAATCCCAGGAAAGTTCTGCGTATTTTACCGGGTATTTGCGCAATGGACAGTTAGGATATGTTCGAAAAACCAGCAAAAAGCACGATTTCATCTATCTTTGTGCTGTGAAAGTTAATAGTGCACTTGCACTTGAGGTAATCGACAAATACTCTTAGTGAGTAAATGTTTGCCGTGGTGGCAAGGTGTTAGAACAACAGAGAATATAATGATGCAGGATTTGCGTCTGATATTAATCATTGTTGGCGCGATCGCCATAATCGCTTTACTGGTACATGGTTTCTGGACCAGCCGTAAAGAACGATCTTCTATGTTTCGCGATCGGCCACTAAAACGAATGAAGTCAAAACGTGACGACGATTCTTATGACGAGGATGTCGAAGATGATGAGGGCGTTGGTGAGGTTCGTGTTCACCGCGTAAATCATGCCCCGGCTAACGCCCAGGAGCATGAGGCTGCTCGTCCGTCGCCGCAACACCAGTACCAACCGCCTTATGCGTCTGCGCAACCGCGTCAACCGGTTCAGCCGCCGCCTGAAGCGCAGGTACCGCCGCAACATGCTCCGCATTCAGCGCAGCCTGTTCAGCAACCGCAGCCAGTGCAACAACCGCAGCCAGTACAGCAGCCGGCTTACCCGCCGCAGCCTGAACAGCCGGTTGCTTCGCAGGTGCCTCCAGCTCCGCAGCCTACTTTCCAGACCGCGGAACCTGTAGCGGCATCGCAGCCTGAACCTGTAGCTGAACCAGCGCCTGTGATGGATAAGCCGAAGCGCAAAGAAGCGGTGATCATCATGAACGTCGCTGCGCATCACGGTAGCGAGCTGAACGGCGAACTGCTTCTTAATAGCATTCAACAGGCGGGCTTTATCTTTGGCGATATGAATATTTATCATCGCCATCTTAGCCCGGATGGCAGCGGCCCGGCGTTATTCAGCCTGGCGAATATGGTGAAACCGGGAACCTTTGATCCTGAAATGAAGGATTTCACAACGCCGGGTGTCACTATCTTCATGCAGGTGCCGTCTTACGGTGATGAACTGCAAAACTTCAAGCTGATGCTGCAATCCGCGCAGCATATTGCCGATGAAGTAGGCGGCGTAGTGCTTGACGATCAGCGCCGTATGATGACTCCGCAGAAACTGCGCGAGTATCAGGACATCATCCGCGAAGTCAAAGACGCCAACGCCTGATACACTTAGGGCAAATTAACTTCTTTTCGAACCCCCGCTTGTCGGGGGTTTTTAGCATTGATGGTGCGATATGGAATCAATCGAACAACAACTGACAGAACTGCGAACGACGCTTCGCCACCATGAATATCTTTATCATGTGATGGATGCGCCGGAAATTCCCGACGCTGAATACGACAGGCTGATGCGCGAGTTGCGTGAGTTGGAAGCCAAGCATCCAGAGCTGATTACCCCTGATTCACCTACCCAACGTGTAGGTGCTGCGCCGCTGGCAGCCTTTAGCCAGATCCGTCATGAAGTGCCAATGCTGTCCCTGGATAACGTATTTGATGAAGAGAGTTTTCTCGCTTTCAACAAACGCGTACAGGATCGTCTGAAAAGCAACGAAAAAGTGACCTGGTGCTGCGAGTTAAAGCTCGATGGGCTTGCCGTCAGCATTCTGTATGAGAATGGTGTACTGGTAAGCGCGGCGACCCGTGGCGATGGCACCACCGGGGAAGACATCACGTCTAACGTGCGTACCATTCGCGCTATTCCGCTGAAACTGCATGGTGAGAATATTCCAGCACGTCTGGAAGTGCGTGGTGAAGTGTTCCTGCCGCAGGCGGGTTTTGAGAAGATTAACGAAGAGGCGCGACGCACGGGCGGAAAAGTGTTTGCTAACCCACGTAATGCGGCGGCAGGTTCTCTGCGCCAGCTTGATCCGCGTATCACTGCGAAGCGACCGCTTACTTTCTTCTGCTATGGCGTTGGCGTACTGGAAGGTGGCGAATTGCCGGACACTCATCTGGGCCGCTTAATGCAGTTTAAAGCGTGGGGATTACCAGTCAGCGATCGGGTAACGCTTTGCGAATCAGCAGAAGATGTGTTGGCGTTTTACCACAAAGTGGAAGAAGACCGCCCGACGCTGGGCTTTGATATTGACGGTGTAGTCATTAAGGTCAACTCGCTGGCGCAGCAGGAGCAACTTGGCTTTGTTTCCCGCGCCCCGCGCTGGGCTGTTGCGTTTAAATTCCCTGCGCAGGAACAAATGACTTTTGTGCGTGATGTAGAGTTTCAGGTTGGGCGTACAGGTGCGATTACGCCCGTTGCGCGTCTGGAACCTGTCCATGTTGCAGGCGTGCTGGTGAGCAACGCCACACTGCATAATGCCGACGAAATTGAACGTCTCGGTTTACGCATTGGCGATAAAGTGGTGATTCGCCGCGCAGGTGACGTGATCCCACAAGTGGTTAACGTCGTGCTTTCTGAACGCCCGGAAGATACCCGTGAGGTTGTATTCCCGACGCATTGCCCGGTATGTGGTTCTGACGTGGAACGTGTGGAAGGTGAAGCGGTTGCTCGCTGTACTGGTGGCCTGATTTGCGGTGCTCAACGTAAAGAATCGCTGAAACACTTTGTTTCCCGTCGTGCGATGGACGTTGATGGCATGGGTGACAAAATTATCGACCAGCTGGTTGAAAAAGAATACGTTCACACTCCGGCGGACCTGTTCAAACTCACCGCAGGCAAACTTACCGGACTGGAGCGAATGGGGCCTAAATCGGCACAAAATGTGGTTAACGCGCTGGAAAAAGCGAAAGAAACCACCTTTGCCCGCTTCCTCTATGCCCTTGGCATCCGTGAAGTCGGTGAGGCTACCGCAGCCGGTCTGGCGGCATATTTTGGCACGCTGGAAGCGCTGGAATCAGCCTCGATTGAAGAGCTGCAAAAAGTGCCAGACGTCGGGATCGTGGTGGCATCTCATGTTCACAACTTCTTTGCCGAAGAAAGCAACCGCAATGTCATCAGCGAGCTGTTGGCGGAAGGCGTTCACTGGCCTGCGCCGGTGGTGATTAACGCGGAAGAGATCGACAGCCCGTTTGCCGGTAAAACTGTGGTGCTCACCGGTAGCTTAAGTCAGATGTCGCGTGATGACGCTAAAGCTCGACTGGTCGAACTGGGCGCGAAAGTGGCGGGCAGCGTGTCGAAGAAAACCGATCTGGTGATTGCCGGAGAAGCTGCAGGCTCTAAACTGGCGAAGGCGCAGGAACTGGGTATTGAAGTTATCGACGAAGCTGAAATGCTGCGTTTGCTGGGGAGCTGAGGTGGAGAAAGAGCAGCTGATTGAAATTGCCAATACGGTGATGCCGTTTGGCAAGTACAAAGGGCGTCGCTTAATTGACCTGCCGGAAGAGTATCTACTGTGGTTTGCCCGCAAAGATGAGTTTCCGGCAGGCAAACTTGGTGAGTTAATGCAAATCACGTTGCTGATTAAAACCGAGGGGCTGACGCAACTGGTCCAGCCCCTGAAACGTCCGCTTTAAACTTTTCCGGCGCTGCTTTCCTGCTGCGCCTGCAGTTGCTCGGTCTGGCGCTTATAACGACGCGCCAGTACCGCGCAAACCATCAGTTGGATCTGATGGAAAATCATCAACGGCAGTACCATCATACCGATCACCGATGTGGGGAACAGAATGTTCGCCATCGGAATACCATTCGCCAGACTCTTTTTCGAGCCACAGAAGACGATAGTGATTTCATCCGCCTTATTGAAACCCAGTCGACGCGCCATAAAGACGTTAATCACAATCACAATAGCCAGCAATACGCAGCTAACTACCACAATAAACAGCAGCGAACCCCAACCGACTTTGTGCCAGATGCCGTTAACGACGGCTTCGCTGAATGCCGTATAAACGACCAAAAGAATGGATGTCTGGTCGGTTTTTGCTATCCACTTTTTATTGCGTGCTACCCAGTTACCAATCCACGGGCGAGAAAGATGTCCCAGCACGAACGGCAGCAGTAGTTGCAACATAATCTTACCGACCTGTTCCAGACTGCCTTCTGCACCGTGGATATTCATTACCAGACCGACCAGCAACGGCGAAAGGAAAATCCCCAGCAGGCTGGATGCCGACGCAGAACAAACTGCTGCCGCGACATTACCGCCCGCCATTGAAGTAAAGGCAATTGCAGACTGCACGGTAGCCGGGAGAATGCACAAATAGAGAAAACCGGAATAGAGCATCGGATCGACATTTACCGGTTTCCACCAGGCAAACAGTACGCCCAGAATCGGAAACAGTACGAAGGTGCTGCACATTACCCACAAATGCAATCGCCAGTGACTACCGCCAGCAATTATCGCCTCACGCGACAGCTTAGCGCCGTGCATAAAGAACAACAGGGCAATAGCTGCCGTGGTCAGATTTTCAAAGAAGGGGACAAAACCGCCTCTGGCCGGAAAGAAAGAAGCCAGCAATACCACCGTGATCAGGGTTAAAGTGAAAGGATCGAGGATACGAAAAAGTTTCATAAAGACTCCAGATGACCGATGCTTTCATTGTGCGTTGTTCTGATTGATAAATAAAACTGAATTGCTTATCAATTTGTGCGTGGTAATGGGAAGTCAGAGGGGAGCTTCGCCTGGTTGGCAAATAGGGGCCGTTAACTGAGGGAACTATGTGACAGCCGAAAAAATCACAGAAGGTTATTACTACTGATGTACATAGCAGTTTTAGCATGATCAGCGCTGGTTTAGAACGGGTATTTTATTGAATAAAGAATGTCACCCGGAGAGAGCGTTTCACTCACTTTATTATTAACGGTGCGGTAAAACTATGAGGGCAGACTCAGGTTTAATAACAGGAACTGCCTTTTAATTGTATATTTCACGCGAACAATAAATATCATGAATGTGATTGCTTCATATATTTTTGATGTGATTGTTTAGTGTTGCTGTTACTGGGTTAGTGGTTTATCTAAAAACTCATGATCATTACGCAATATTAGGGTGGCTTTCTTAATGTTTTCAGAATCGATATCAAATCGCAATTGATCATTACAATAAAAGATATTGGTAAATTTGATGTGTTTCAGGATATTTAAAGGGGAGGCTCAAATCGAAGGGGACGACGGTGAATCTAAAACTACAGTTAAAAGTTCTTTCATTTCTGCAATTCTTTTTGTGGGGAAGTTGGCTAAACACATTTGGTTCTTATATGTTTATTACGCTGCGCTTCAAAGGAGAAGATATTGGTGCAGTCTACAGTACATTGGGTATTGCAGCGGTGATAACGTCAACACTATTTGGCATTGTGGCAGATAAATGGATTAGCGCTAAATGGATTTATGCCGCTTGTCACTTTTTTGGCGCGGTAACATTATTTATCGCGGCATCTGTTACAACACCTTCGGCAATGTTCATTGTCATTTTACTTAACTCTCTCGTTTATATGCCAACGCTTGGCTTGAGTAATACGATTTCCTATTACCGTATACAAAATGCGGGTATGGATATTGTGACTGAGTTTCCACCAATACGCATCTGGGGAACGATCGGATTTATTGTTGCGATGTGGGCAGTAAGTCTGGCTGGGTTTGAATTAAGTCATATGCAATTGTATATCGGAGCGGCGGCTTCATTAGGATTAAGTCTGTTTACGTTGACATTACCCGTTGTACCGGTGGCTAAATCTAACCAGGCCCAAGGAATAATAGACGTTCTCGGGCTGCGTGCATTTGCACTGTTCAAAAATAGCAAAATGGCTATTTTCTTTATCTTTGCCATGCTGCTTGGGGCAGAATTACAGATTACCGGAATGTTTGGAAATACTTTTCTCCACAGCTTCGAGAGTGTTCCAGAGTTTGCCAATAGTTTTGTTGTCACCCATGCTTCTATTTTGTTATCGATTTCTCAGATATCCGAAGTTTGTTTCATTCTTGCTATTCCCTTTTTTCTGAAAAAATATGGTATTAAAAATGTCATGCTGATGAGCATGATTGCCTGGATGCTGCGCTTTGGTTTATTCGCTTATGGCGATCCTTCATTCGGCGGTACTATTCTGTTAATTCTTTCGATGATTGTTTATGGCTGTGCCTTTGACTTCTTCAATATATCTGGCTCGGTATTTGTTGAACAAGAAGTTGATCCCTCGATCCGTAATAGTGCTCAGGGCGTATTCCTGATGATGGCCAATGGTTTTGGTTGTATTCTGGGCGGTTTCATTAGTGGCAAAGTCGTCGATTATTTAACAACGGATGGTAACCCGCAATGGGCAACCATTTGGCTGGTATTTGCTGGGTATTCACTGGTTCTTGCTCTCGCATTTATGGTGTTGTTTAAATATAAACACAACGGTGCCACGACGACGTCCAGTCATTACGCCTGATACGGTATTTATCAAAATTAATAATGTTTTACAGGATTCGTAAAGGAGGATGTTATGGCAAATCAATTGTATAACCAATGTCGGGTCTATTGTGCACCCTGGCGATTAGATGCTTTAAATTTAAATGACATCATCGATCAATGGATTGACGATGGTCTGTTACCGCCCCTGATCCATACTTTTCTTCCTTATCGTGATGATGCCGGTGCCTCCAGTGAAGAGGAGATTTTTGTTAACGATGTCGCGAATATGGACAACAGCGTTGGGGTTATCGGTTATTTCGATGGCGGAACCTATGATTCCGGTTGTGCGTGGGAAGTGGGCTATGCATGGGCTTCAGGAATGCCGGTACATCTGGTTACGACCGACTTTCTCTTATGGGCGGCAGGTAATTCTTCAGAGTTTTACCCTATAAGTAAGCTGATAAATTATGTAGCAAAAGTTGTATCAGTGTCAGATTCTGATGCCAGTATCAGCAACTATCGTGAACAAACATCAGACATCATCAATCGTGCATTGCAAATATTTCAGCAAAATTTAATTGCCGACTTCGGCACGACGATTACTCCAGCTATACCCGTTACTCCACTGCCCATTGAGTATGATTATTATCTTGATCCTAACTTTATGTATACAGAACCATCTCGGGGCTTACTGGAGAATATCAAAGACGCGATCGTTAGTGTGGGTAAAACATTTATCGTTGGTGACAACATGAATGATATTGCGACTGATATTGATAATTTAAGAAAATCCAGACAAGCCATTTTTTATTCTGATACCTTTGAGCCGAATGTTGACACCGGTATTATGAATGGCATTGCCTATGCATTAGGGCAGCAATCGATTATTTATTGTAGTAAGCAACAAAAGTATCAGTCTGCACTGACGACCGATTATCTAAATTTAATGATAACCTGGTCATCAACGGTGGCACATTCATTTGCCGAGCTTGAAGCATTGATTGACAACAAAGAAATGTAATAGTTTATTCTTTTTGATTATCAGGTGAGTGATTGCCTGATAATCAACTTTTTAAATTAACTACCAAAATAAATTATACCGTCGTTATATCTCTCTGCCGGGGGACGGTATGATCGATTTAAAAAATATATTGAATATCTCTGGCAAATGTATTGGTCAGTCACGACTTTTTCTCGTTATAAGAAGAAGTGACACATATTTAACGAATAATGTTTATTACAAGGACTTTCCATGACCCAATCTCATTTTTCACAAAACCCGTGGTATTGCGCAGATATCATTCGTCGCCACAAACCAAACTTTACCCCACGCGTTGCGTTTATTCTTGGTTCGGGGCTGGGTGCGTTGGCTGAACAGATTGAAGGCGCGGTCGCTATTTCTTATAGCGATTTGCCGGGATTTCCGGTGAGCACCGTACATGGTCACGCAGGAGAGTTGGTCCTCGGCATGCTCTCTGGTGTGCCTGTAGCTTGCATGAAAGGTCGTGGCCATTTTTATGAGGGCCGTGGAATGACAGTCATGACTGATGCGATTCGCACGTTCAAGTTGCTGGGCTGTGAGTTGTTGTTCTGCACTAATGCTGCAGGCTCGCTTCGCCCGGAAGTGAGGGCGGGCAGTTTGGTTGCGCTGAAAGATCACATCAACACGATGCCAGGCACACCGATGACAGGCCTTAATGATGATCGCTTCGGCGAGCGCTTTTTCTCATTAGCGAACGCTTATGATGCTGATTATCGGGCCGTATTGCAGTCCGTCGCGCAGGAAGAAGGTTTTCCGCTCACAGAGGGCGTTTTTGTTTCTTATCCAGGGCCTAACTTCGAAACGGCGGCAGAAATTCGCATGATGCAGATGATTGGCGGTGACGTTGTGGGTATGTCTGTAGTGCCTGAAGTGATTACCGCACGTCATAGCGAAATGAAAGTCGTTGCTGTGTCTGCAATAACTAATATGGCGGAAGGTTTAAGCGATGTGAAATTGTCACATGCCCAAACGCTGGCTGCAGCGGAATTATCCCGGCAAAACTTTATCAATCTGATTTGCGGATTCTTACGCAAAATCGCCTGAAAGCAATAAAAAATGGCCTCGCGGATGGGGCCATCTCACTGCGATAAGGAAACCAAAAATGAATATCGCAACGCGTTTAAAGATTATGTCTTTTCTGCAATATTTTATCTGGGGGAGTTGGTTAGTTACCCTCGGATCTTACATGATAAACACCTTACATTTTACCGGGGCTGATGTTGGTATGGCATACAGCTCTAAAGGCATTGCGGCTATTATCATGCCAGCCATTATGGGTATTATTGCAGATAAATGGTTACGAGCTGAACGTACCTATATGCTGTGCCACTTTATTTGCGCCGGGGTACTTTTTTATGCCGCCTCCGTGACTGAACCGAATATGATGTTCTGGATAATGTTGCTTAACGCAATGGCGTTCATGCCCACTATTGCATTATCCAATAGTGTTTCTTATTCGTGTCTGGCCCAGGCCGGATTAGATCCGGTAACCTGTTTTCCGCCAATCCGTGTTTATGGCACTGTGGGATTTATTGTCGCCATGTGGCTGGTGAGTTTATTGCATCTGGAGTTAAGTAGTGTGCAACTGTATATTGCTTCTGGCGCATCTTTAGTGTTAGCGGTCTATGCATTAACGCTACCGAAAATTCCAGTGGCGGAGCATAAAATCAGCACTACGCTTTCCAGTAAATTAGGTCTGGATGCGTTTGTGTTATTTAAAAATCCGCGTATGGCGATTTTCTTTTTATTTGCCATGTTATTAGGTGCGGTACTACAAATTACTAACGTTTTTGGTAACCCGTTCCTGCATGATTTTGCTCGTAACCCTGAATTTGCTGATAGCTTCGTGGTGAAATATCCTTCCATCCTGCTCTCTGTTTCGCAAATGGCGGAAGTCGGCTTCATTCTTACTATTCCCTTCTTCCTGAAGCGTTTTGGCATAAAAACCGTCATGTTGATGAGTATGGTCGCGTGGACATTACGCTTTGGCTTCTTTGCCTTTGGCGACCCATCGCCAGGTGGCTTTGTATTATTGTTGTTATCGATGATTGTGTATGGCTGTGCGTTCGACTTTTTTAATATCTCAGGTTCAGTGTTTGTCGAACAGGAAGTGGATTCCAGTATTCGCGCCAGCGCTCAGGGCTTATTTATGACGATGGTCAACGGCGTTGGGGCGTGGATCGGCTCTCTTCTGAGTGGTATGGCGGTTGACTATTTCACGGTTGATGGTGTGAAAGACTGGCAAACTATCTGGTTGGTATTTGCTGCGTATGCGCTGGCCCTGGCAGTGATCTTTGCCCTGTTTTTCCGTTATAAGCATGAACCTGAAAAAATGGCACAAAAATCATTAGCTCACTGATGTAAACGGGGTTGACCTTTATTGCAATGTGCTAGATTTGGAGCCTTACCAAACTTATGGAGCGCAATAATCATGGAAAGTACGCATCGTATTGATCTCAAGTTATTGCGCTATTTTCTTGCAGTTGCAGAAGAACTTCACTTTGGGCGGGCGGCTGCGCGGCTCAATATGTCGCAGCCGCCATTAAGTATTCATATTAAAGATCTGGAACAACAACTGGGCACGTTGCTGTTCGTTCGTCATTCGCGCAGTGTGGCGCTCACTCATGCGGGAAAAATTTTACTGGAAGAATCACGACGGTTACTGGCGAATGCCAGTCAGGCGATGGCACGGGTTGAGCAGATTGGTCGCGGTGAGGCAGGGCGGATTGAGTTGGGCGTGGTGGGAACAGCAATGTGGGGGCGAATGCGTCCGGCGATGCGGTGCTTTCTGAAAGAATGCCCCAATGTTCATGTCTCATTTCGTGAAAAATCACCAGGCATGCAAATGGCGTTGCTGGAGCGGCGGGAACTGGATGCGGGTATCTGGCGGATGGCGATTGAACCAACCACGGGGTTTACCAGCTTACGCTTACATGAATCCTCTTTTCTGGTTGCTATTCCGCAAGACCATCATCTGGCATCGCGAGATGCTATCCCGCTAACTGCATTACGCAATGAATACTTTGTAACGCTGCCTTCCGTCCATTCTGACTGGGCGTTTTTACAGCGCGTTTGTCAGCAGGCAGGTTTTTCACCGATGATCGTCCGGGAGGCCGTAGAGCCGCAAACTGTGCTGGCGATGATCAGTATGGGATTGGGCGTGACATTAATGGCAGATAGCTATGCCCAGATGAGTTGGCCCGGTGTGGTATTTCGTCCACTGGAAGAACGTATTCCGGCAGATCTGTATATTGTCTATGAACAGCAACACGCGACGCCTGCGCTGGAGAGGTTGGTTAATGCTTTGATCGCGTGAAGGAATATCGCAGATGGCAAAAAAGCGCCTTTAGGGCGCTTTTTTACATTGGTGGGTCGTGCAGGATTCGAACCTGCGACCAATTGATTAAAAGTCAACTGCTCTACCAACTGAGCTAACGACCCGAAGTGGTGGGTGATGACGGGATCGAACCGCCGACCCCCTCCTTGTAAGGGAGGTGCTCTCCCAGCTGAGCTAATCACCCACTTCGGTACTTCACATTGTTACAAGAAATTTAGCTGGCGAGAAAGTGGTGGGTGATGACGGGATCGAACCGCCGACCCCCTCCTTGTAAGGGAGGTGCTCTCCCAGCTGAGCTAATCACCCACTTCTCAATTTCTTGCTACACGGCGGAGACTACATAAAGTAGTTGGTGGGTGATGACGGGATCGAACCGCCGACCCCCTCCTTGTAAGGGAGGTGCTCTCCCAGCTGAGCTAATCACCCCCGCTGTGTGGAGTCGCATTATAGGGAGAGTTGGAAATGAGTCAACGCATTTTCTAAAGAAATTGTTCGTTCGTCGTAAATTTAAGCAAGGTGATCGCAAAACAGACCGTGTTGCGCAATTTGTCAACGAAAACAATAATGCGTAAGGTAGCAACCCGAACTACATTGAGGAATCAGGCGGGAGTGATAGAATATCGCCCACTCAATTTTTCCAGGATTTGCCGGTTGTCGGCATCTTTCTAAACGTAAGGCCATTTCATGAAAATCAAAACTCGCTTCGCGCCAAGCCCAACAGGCTATCTGCACGTTGGCGGCGCGCGTACTGCTCTTTACTCCTGGCTTTTTGCACGTAACCACGGCGGTGAGTTCGTGCTGCGTATTGAAGACACCGATCTTGAGCGTTCCACGCCGGAAGCTATCGAAGCCATTATGGATGGCATGAACTGGCTGAGTCTGGAGTGGGATGAAGGTCCGTACTTCCAGACCAAACGTTTCGATCGTTATAACGCGGTTATCGATCAGATGCTGGAAGAGGGTACTGCCTATAAATGCTACTGCTCTAAAGAGCGCCTCGAAGCGCTGCGTGAAGAGCAGATGGCAAAAGGCGAGAAACCGCGTTATGACGGCCGTTGCCGCCACAGCCATGAGCATCACGCTGATGATGAACCGTGCGTTGTACGTTTTGCTAACCCACAGGAAGGTTCCGTTGTTTTTGACGATCAGATCCGTGGTCCGATCGAGTTCAGCAACCAGGAGCTGGATGATCTGATTATCCGCCGTACCGATGGTTCTCCGACCTATAACTTCTGTGTGGTTGTCGACGACTGGGATATGGAAATTACTCACGTCATCCGTGGTGAAGACCATATCAACAACACGCCACGCCAGATCAACATTCTTAAGGCCCTGAAAGCGCCGGTGCCGGTTTACGCGCACGTTTCTATGATCAACGGTGATGACGGTAAAAAATTGTCCAAACGTCACGGTGCAGTCAGCGTAATGCAGTACCGCGACGACGGCTATCTGCCAGAAGCACTGCTGAACTATCTGGTGCGTCTGGGCTGGTCCCACGGCGATCAGGAAATCTTCACTCGTGAAGAGATGATCAAGTACTTCACCCTGAATGCCGTCAGCAAATCTGCCAGTGCGTTCAACACTGACAAACTGCTGTGGTTGAACCATCACTATATTAACGCGCTGCCGCCGGAGTATGTGGCTACTCACTTACAGTGGCACATTGAGCAGGAAAATATTGATACTCGTAACGGCCCGCAGCTTGCTGAGCTGGTGAAACTGCTCGGTGAACGCTGCAAGACGCTCAAAGAGATGGCGCAAAGCTGCCGCTATTTCTACGAAGATTTTGCTGAGTTTGATGCCGATGCTGCGAAAAAACATCTGCGTCCGGTAGCGCGTCAGCCGCTGGAAGTAGTGCGCGATAAACTGTCTGCTATCACTGACTGGACGGCGGAAAATGTTCACCACGCAATTCAGGCAACGGCGGATGAACTGGAAGTGGGAATGGGTAAAGTTGGGATGCCGCTGCGAGTAGCCGTAACCGGTGCAGGGCAGTCCCCGGCACTGGATGTTACCGTTCACGCGATCGGTAAGACACGTAGCATTGAGCGTATCAACAAAGCGCTGGCCTTTATTGCTGAACGCGAAAACCAGCAGTAATTAGCGTGTAAAAAGATAAACGGCAGGAGATAATATCCTGCCGTTTTTTATTTATGCTGATTCGTCAATATCGAGACGGGCGAGGAAATTGCGAATTCCTTCACGTGACAAAAATTGCGCGACTTTTTCCTGCTCAATGTCTGTCATATTATCTATCGCGTTGATGATTTGTCGATACGCCGGGGCGCGTGCTCCAGGAGCGTATTCAGCAATTCTCTCTTCAGCTTCCATCAACATTGGTGTGTTATGGAACGCAGGCGTGTTCTGAATAAACTCGCAAACCTGCGAATCGACCAGAATAAGTCTGGCACGACCTCCTTTCACGCCGGGAAATCTTTCCGTTCTCCAGCCTTTTTCTCTGATCCAACGGTTAACAGTTTGTTTAGCCACACCCAGGCATTCCGCCAGCTCTTCGGTGGTCATTTTATTACGTAATCTTTTCATATTATTTGCTGTCGCGAATCCCTAAGCGTTGTAATAATCCGATAATCCCTTCCCGCAGAAGCAAGGATGTAAACTGTTTTTGTTCAAGAGGCGTCATCTCTTTCGCCAGCGTCACCAGCAGCACTTCAAGCGGCGTATCGGCAGACAGTTCAGGAGCTTCTCTTTGATCGTCCGGACGTTCTGCATTACGAATATATTCACGAACTTGTTTATTGACGTGAATCAGTCGGGCCTTGCCACCCTGGACACCTGGTTTTGGTGATGTCGTCCAGCCTTGCTTGCGTACCCATTTATTAATGGTCTGGCGGCTATAACCGGTCAGCCTGGCAAGTTCATCTGGCGTCATCCTCTCCTTGAACATAACAATTCCCTGAATGATTGCGGGTCTATTAGTGGTTCATTTTATAACACCACTTTACAAGAAACCGTGACAGGAATAACTACTGAATGCGAGCGACTATCCAAAATAGTTCATTTGCCTGATTTTTCAGCGATTGAAACTACGCCTTGCAATTTGCCGTTGACACATTCGGGCGGAATTCATATGATGCCGCCCGTCAACTCGACAAGCTTTACGTGATGGGGCTATAGCTCAGCTGGGAGAGCGCCTGCTTTGCACGCAGGAGGTCTGCGGTTCGATCCCGCATAGCTCCACCAAATTTTGCACCCAGCAAATTTGGTACGTAAACGACTCGTGGGGCTATAGCTCAGCTGGGAGAGCGCTTGCATGGCATGCAAGAGGTCAGCGGTTCGATCCCGCTTAGCTCCACCAAATTTCAAACCCTCGCTGCAAAGCGGGGGTTTTTTGTCTCTGCTTTTTGCCGCTTTTGTAATACAGTCTACCTCCCAGGCTAGTGTTGCCTGTTGGAAACATCATTGGATGAAATATCGGCAACAGGTCGGTCCCTGTTTGCTTCGCGATGCGAATAAACTTATTATTTGTGTGCCTTAAAACCCCGATCAGTGAGAGTAGTGTACTCATGTTTGTGGAGCATAACCTGATAAAAAATATCAAGATATTTGCACTAGCGTTTACGCTCACCGTGGTACTTATTCAGCTATCCCGTTTTATCTCGCCACTTGCTGTTATCCATTCCAGCTATATTTTCCTGGCGTGGATGCCACTGTGCGTAATGCTATCAATATTCTTTATCTTCGGCTGGCGCGGTGTCGTTCCCGTTTTATGTGGAATGTTTTGCACCAATCTGTGGAATTTTCATCTCTCATTTCTGCAAACCGCCGTCATGCTTGGCAGCCAGACGTTTGCTGTGCTGTGTGCCTGCGCAATATTACGCTGGCAGTTGGGAACGCGTTGGCGCTATGGATTAACCACCCGAAACGTATGGAAACGTCTCTTCTGGCTTGGTTTGGTGACGCCGTTCGGCATCAAAGGCAGCATGTATCTCGTGGGCAGGTTCTTTGATTTCCCACTAAAGATATCGACCTTTTTCGGCGATGCCGACGCGATTTTCACGGTCGTTGATTTACTAAGCCTTTTCACCGCCGTGTTGATTTACAACATGCTCTTTTACTATCTCACTCGCATGATTGTAAGTCCTCACTTTGCGCAGATATTGTGGCGCAGAGATATCGCACCGTCACTGAGTAAAGAAAAACGCACATTTACCTTAAGTTGGCTGGCGGCTCTTAGCGTTCTGCTACTTTTGATGTGCACGCCTTATGAAAACGACTTTATCGCCGGTTATCTGGTACCTGTTTTCTTTATCATCTTTACCCTTGGTGTCGGTAAACTTCGTTATCCGTTTTTAAATCTTACCTGGGCTGTATCGACGCTTTTCCTCCTGAATTACAACCAGAATTTTTTACAAGGGGTGGAAACAGAATATTCGCTGGCATTTATTCTCGCGGTGCTGATTTCCTTTAGCGTTTGCCTGCTTTACATGGTACGCATTTATTATCGTAGCGAATGGCTTAACCGTCGCTGGCATTTGCAGGCACTGACCGATCCGTTAACGCTATTACCCAACTTTCGTGCGCTGGAGCAATCGCAGGAGCAAGAGGCTGGTAAGAGTTTTTGCTGTCTGCGCATTGATAATCTTGAGTTTATGAGTCGCCATTACGGGTTAGTAATGCGCGTTCATTGTATCCGCTCAATTTACCGTACATTGCTGCCATTGATGCAGGAAAACGAAAAGTTGTATCAATTGCCGGGGAGCGAATTGCTGTTGGTACTGACTGGGCCGGAAACGGAAGGGCGGCTACAGCATATGGTTAACGTTCTCAACAGTCGGCAAATCCACTGGAACAACACCGGGCTGGATATGGGCTATGGTGCTGCCTGGGGACGTTTTGACGGTAATCAGGATACCCTGCAGCCAATGCTGGGGCAGTTAAGCTGGCTGGCAGAACAATCCTGCGTTCATCATCACGTGCTGGCGTTGGATAATCGAGAAGAGATTGCATCCGGGCAGACAACCAAACAGGTGTTGTTACTCAATACAATCCGTAAGGCGTTAGATAAGGGTGATTTGCTGCTCTATGCCCAGCCAATTCGCAACAAGGATGGAGAAGGTTACGATGAAATCCTTGCGCGTCTGAAATACGACGGCGGCATAATGACGCCTGATAAATTTTTGCCGCTTATTGCCCAATTTAACCTTAGCGCGCGATTCGATTTACAGGTGCTGGAATCCCTGCTGAAGTGGCTGGCAACCCACCCTTGCGACAAGAAAGGCCCGCGCTTTTCAGTCAATTTAATGCCGCTCACTCTGCTGCAAAAGAATATCGCCGGGCGAATTATTCGTCTGTTTAAACGTTACCGTGTCTCCCCGGAGGCTGTGATTATTGAGATCACCGAGGAGCAGGCGTTTTCTAACGCAGAAAGCAGCATGTACAACATCGAGCAGCTGCATAAGTTTGGTTTCCGGATTGCGATTGATGACTTTGGCACAGGCTATGCCAACTACGAACGGTTAAAACGTTTGCAGGCTGATATCATCAAGATTGATGGCGTCTTCGTTAAGGATATCGTCACTAATACACTGGATGCGATGATAGTGAGATCAATTACCGATCTGGCGAAAGCGAAGTCATTGAGTGTGGTCGCGGAGTTTGTCGAGACGCAACAGCAGCAGGCGCTATTGCATAAGCTCGGGGTGCAATATCTGCAAGGGTATTTAATTGGTCGCCCGCAACCATTAGTTGATTAACAGGCGTAAAAAAGCCGGGGAATTATCCCCGGCATTTGAGGTTGATGACAAACGGACAATTGCCTGATGCGCTGCGCTTATCGGGTCTGCATGGAAACACAATCTATTGAATTTGCGTTGTTTTGTCAGCTTGGTAGGGCATTTACGCCGCATCCGGCATAAACAAAGCGCACGTTGTCAACAAACTGAAGCCGGGGAATTATCCCCGGCTTTTTTAATGGATTCGCTTACAGTACCAGTGCTGCGATTGACGCAGACAGCACACTCACCAGCGTAGAGCCGTAAACCAGTTTCAGACCGAAGCGAGAAACCACGTTACCTTGCTCTTCGTTCAGGCCTTTAACGGCACCCGCGATAATCCCGATAGAAGAGAAGTTAGCGAAGGATACCAGGAACACAGAGAGGATACCTTCGGCACGCGGAGAGAGCGTGGAAGCAATTTTCTGCAGATCCATCATTGCAACGAACTCGTTGGAAACCAGTTTGGTTGCCATGATGCTGCCTACTTGCAGTGCTTCACTGGAAGGAACACCCATCACCCATGCAATTGGATAGAAGATGTAGCCCAGAATACCCTGGAAGGAGATGCTGTAGCCAAACCAGCCAGTCACGGTAGCAAACAGAGCGTTCAGTGCAGCGATCAGGGCGATAAAGCCGATCAGCATTGCGGCAACGATAATGGCTACTTTGAAGCCTGCCAGAATGTATTCACCCAGCATTTCGAAGAAGCTCTGGCCTTCGTGCAGGTCGGACATCTGAATGTTTTCTTCGCTGGCATCAACACGGTAAGGGTTGATCAGCGACAGCACGATAAAGGTGCTGAACATGTTCAGTACCAGCGCAGCAACTACGTATTTCGGTTCCAGCATGGTCATGTATGCACCAACGATGGACATAGAAACGGTGGACATCGCCGTGGCTGCCATGGTGTACATACGATTACGGGAGATTTTGCCGAGGATATCTTTATAGGCGATAAAGTTCTCGGACTGACCCAGAATCAGGGAGCTGACGGCGTTAAAGGATTCCAGTTTGCCCATGCCGTTGACTTTGGAGAGCAGGAAACCAATTGCACGGATAATCACCGGCAACACGCGAATGTGCTGGAGAATACCGATCAGCGCAGAGATAAAGACGATTGGGCATAGCACTTTCAGGAAGAAGAATGCCAGGCCTTGATCATTCATGCTACCAAAGACGAAGTTAGTCCCTTCGTTGGCAAATCCGAGCAGTTTTTCGAACATTTCGGAGAAGCCTTTCACGAAGCCCAGACCAACGTCGGAGTTCAGGAAGAACCACGCCAGTAACACTTCGATAACAAGCAGTTGAATAACATAACGGATACGAATTTTTTTGCGGTCGCTGCTTACCAGCAGTGCGAGAATCGCAACAACGGCAAGTGCCAGTACAAAATGAAGGACGCGGTCCATATTTGCTCCAAATATGAGGCAGGTTAAATTTCCGTGCACATTCTATGTAACATGGGTAAGGAAAACGAGATCTGACACACACTATAATGACGTCCTGTGACAAGCTTCAAAAATAGTGACCTGTCATACATTTTTTCTATGTTGTGTATGGAAGCTGAAAGTTATGTAAATGTGCTAACATTAAACATAATTATAACATTCAAATCATCAATCTTTTCGTAGTCATAATCCTGGTCTATCAGAGAAATCACCATAATCCATTTAAATGAATTTGATAATCATTCTCGTTTGACATAGCATGAAACATAGCAAAGGCTATGTTTTAGAGGCACAAGATGACGAACTATCGCGTTGAGAGTAGCAGCGGTCGGGCAGCGCGCAAGATGAGGCTCGCATTAATGGGACCTGCGTTCATTGCGGCAATTGGTTATATCGATCCCGGTAACTTTGCGACCAATATTCAGGCGGGCGCCAGCTTCGGCTATCAACTGCTGTGGGTGGTTGTCTGGGCCAACCTGATGGCGATGCTGATTCAGATCCTCTCGGCCAAACTCGGGATTGCCACTGGTAAAAATCTGGCGGAGCAAATTCGCGACCACTACCCACGTCCGCTAGTCTGGTTCTATTGGGTCCAGGCGGAAATTATTGCGATGGCGACCGATCTGGCGGAATTTATTGGTGCGGCGATCGGTTTCAAACTCATTCTTGGTGTTTCTTTATTGCAGGGGGCGGTGCTGACAGGTATCGCCACTTTCCTGATTTTAATGCTGCAACGTCGCGGGCAAAAACCGCTGGAGAAAGTGATTGGTGGGCTTCTGTTGTTTGTCGCGGCGGCCTACATTGTTGAGCTGATTTTCTCCCAACCGAATCTGGTGCAGTTGAGCAAAGGTATGGCGATACCGAGTTTACCGACCTCGGAAGCGGTCTTCCTGGCGGCTGGCGTGTTAGGGGCGACGATTATGCCGCATGTGATTTATCTTCACTCTTCGCTTACCCAGCATCTACACGGTGGTTCACGCCAGCAACGTTACTCTGCGACCAAATGGGATGTGGCGATTGCCATGACCATCGCTGGCTTTGTCAATCTGGCGATGATGGCAACGGCTGCCGCCGCGTTTCACTTTTCTGGTCATACTGGTGTTGCCGACCTTGATGAGGCTTACCTGACGCTGCAACCGCTGTTAAGTAATGCAGCGGCAACGGTTTTTGGTTTAAGTCTGGTGGCGGCGGGGCTTTCGTCAACGGTAGTGGGTACGTTGGCAGGGCAGGTGGTGATGCAGGGGTTCATTCGCTTTCATATTCCGCTGTGGGTACGCCGTACGGTAACCATGCTGCCGTCATTTATTGTCATTCTGATGGGATTAGATCCGACACGGATTCTGGTTATGAGCCAGGTGCTGCTCAGTTTTGGTATTGCTCTGGCGCTGGTGCCGCTGCTGATTTTCACCAGTGACAGCAAGTTGATGGGCGATCTGGTGAATAGCAAATGGGTTAAACAAATCGGCTGGATGATTGTGGTGCTGGTGGTAACGCTGAATATCTGGTTGTTGGTGGGAACGGCATTGGGGCTGTAGTTGAATGAGTGTCGCATCAGGCACCACTGGCGGATGCGGCGTAAAACGCCTTATCCGCCCTACGCGTTAAATGGAGCGGGTTTGTAGGCCTAATAAGACGCGCAAGCGTCGCATCAGGCACCACTGGCGGATGCGGCGTAAAACGCCTTATCCGCCCTACGCGTTAAATGAAGTGGGTTTGTAGGCCTGCTAAGACGCGCAAGCGTCGCATCAGGCATTGCGCTCCATTAGCGAATGTGTTTAATGACGATGCCCATGTCCACGGCCTTTTCCGCGATGATCATCACGGTCGCGCCAGCCTTCGCGATAGCCACGCTCATACGCTTTACGCTTATCCCAGCCACGGTGATAGCCATTATCATGACGCCACCAGCGGTTTTTACGCCATTCATAATTACGGTGCCAGTAGTCACGATCGCGCCAGTGGCCGCCGTCCCAGTAGTTACCATAATTATCGCGATCGCCAATTTGTAATTTAATTGATGGCAGTAAGGTAATTTCACCTGCGTTTGCTGCAAGCGGGATAAATGCCATCAGGGCGGCCGCCAGAAACAGTGACCTGAACATTGTTATTCTCCTTCACGATCGAAGCCGTCAGCGGCCTGTTAACGCAATATTACGGGGAGGTAAAGCCCCGTTTCATCGCCATAACTCTTAAATCATAAGGGAGAGCATTTTTTGCTAAAGGTTATCGTGGGGTGGCTGTTGTTTTGGACGATTCACCATCATCATCGGTTTACCTGCCAGTAATAACCATGCCGGAAGCATGACGATACACAGTAGCGGTAACAATGTGGAATCAGGTACAACGACCGCCGCCATAAACAAACTTAGCCAGCCATCGCGCGTTACCACCAGTACGAGGCCGAGAATCGCGCAGGAAACGGTAATGGCCGCTGGAACGGCGGGAACGTGCGCATGCAGCATCAAACCTAACGCTACGCCGACAAATACCGCCGGGAAGATTCGCCCGCCGCGAAACCCGCTGGCGGCGGCAATGACCAGGGCGGCAAGTTTGATTACCGCCAGCAATAAGTAATCGCTGGTGCTGAAAGCCTGATTTGTCACCATCTGCTGCATCTCGTCCAGCCCTTTAAATAGCGAAACAGGCCCACCAATAACACCCAGAATACCGAGAATAAAGCCGCCAATCCCCAGCATGAGGACCGGATTTTTAATCTGATGCATCATCGCGTGCACCCGTGGGAAACACCACACTGCAACCATACCTGCCGCAATGGCGATCGCCGTCACAATTGCACCACTGATAATGTCTGCTAACTGCATCTGTCCGTAATGAGCAATGGGCAGCGAAAAATGAGGATGGATAAACAATCCGGTGGTTAGTGCGCCAGCCGCCGCTGCCATTAACGGCGCAAAGAGACGATCCCAAAGTGGAACGTCGTGGCTGCCATTTAAGGTTTGCGAAAATATCAACGCCGCCGCAACAGGAGTGCCAAACAGTGCGCCGATGGTGCCCGCAGAGGCTAAAATAGTCCACTCCATCCGGTTCACTCGTGGTAACAGACGCGCGCCAATCGCCACCGCGAGGGCGATATTGACGGTCATAATGGGATGTTCCGGCCCAAGACTGACGCCGCCCGCAAGACCGAGAATTAATGCTACGATCAGTCCTGGTAGCGCAGAGGGGGGGACTGGCGCGCCAATCAGCGCTTCACAGGCAGGATCCGGCCCGGCATGACCCCGGCTGAAACGGATGACTAGCCCAACAGCAGCCCCTGTCAGCGTTAAAATTCCGATGATCCAGAGCGGTGAATCCTGGGCTATCCCCAGACTTCCCGGCAGTCGTTGCCAGAGCAGATTCTGTAATACCGAGGCGATTTTCATTACCACCATCAGAATAAGACTGGACGCAATCCCAATTGCCAGAGCGGGGAGCGATAATAACAACATGGTTCTGGCTCGCGGATGGAGCATGTTCTATTCCTTTATGCGGGTTCAGATATTTAGTTTGCCCAGCTTGCATAAAGACATCGCTGCAATTGGTGCTGAAACGATAAAGTAAATGTGTGACCCAGATCGATATTTACAGGGAGCCCGCCTCTACGGCGTTGTTGTTATGCCCCCATGAACTTACAGTGTGAGAAAGAATTATTTTGACTTTAGCGGAGCAGTTGAAGAATGACAAAGTATGCATTAGTCGGTGATGTGGGCGGTACTAACGCACGTCTTGCTCTGTGTGATATTGCCAGTGGTGAAATCTCGCAGGCTAAAACCTATTCAGGGCTTGATTATCCCAGCCTTGAAGCGGTCATTCGCGTTTATCTTGAAGAGCATAAAGTCGAGGTGAAAGATGGCTGCATCGCCATCGCTTGCCCAATTACCGGTGACTGGGTGGCAATGACCAACCACACCTGGGCGTTTTCGATTGCCGAAATGAAAAAGAATCTCGGTTTTAGCCATCTGGAAATTATTAACGATTTTACCGCTGTATCGATGGCGATCCCGATGCTGAAAAAAGAGCATCTGATTCAGTTTGGCGGCGCAGAACCGGTTGAAGGTAAACCTGTCGCGGTGTACGGTGCCGGGACAGGGCTTGGGGTTGCACATCTGGTCCATGTCGATAAACGCTGGGTAAGCCTGCCTGGTGAAGGTGGTCACGTTGATTTTGCGCCAAACAGTGAAGAAGAAGCCATTATCCTTGAAATACTGCGCGCGGAAATTGGCCATGTCTCGGCTGAACGCGTGCTCTCTGGCCCTGGTCTGGTAAATCTGTATCGCGCGATTGTGAAAGCCGACAACCGCCTGCCGGAAAATCTCAAGCCAAAAGATATTACCGAACGCGCGTTGGCTGACAGCTGCACTGATTGCCGTCGTGCGTTGTCACTGTTCTGCGTCATTATGGGGCGTTTTGGCGGCAATCTGGCGCTCAATCTCGGAACATTTGGCGGCGTCTATATTGCGGGCGGTATCGTGCCGCGCTTCCTTGAGTTCTTCAAAGCCTCCGGTTTCCGTGCCGCTTTTGAAGACAAAGGGCGCTTTAAAGATTATGTTCATGATATTCCGGTCTATTTAATTGTGCACGATAACCCTGGGCTTCTCGGTTCCGGTGCACATTTACGCCAGACCTTAGGCCACATTCTGTAAATCCTTCCTGTCATATCGGGAGGTGACTCTCCCGATAATCTTTTAAATCAAACAGTTAATTCAATTTTTCTTTGTGTCTCTTCACAAGGCCGACCTGCGTCACACTTCCGCACTACGGGATTAATTCTCCAGTAAATGCATTATTTATCTGGTAACGGCAATTTGTTTTGCACGTTCATAATTTCATTCGTCAACTATAAACGAACGAGGAAATAACGATGAGTAAGAAACTGATTGCCTTATGTGCCTGCCCAATGGGCCTAGCTCACACCTTTATGGCCGCCCAGGCACTGGAAGAAGCGGCGGTGGAAGCCGGCTATGAAGTGAAAATTGAAACTCAGGGCGCGGATGGTATCCAGAACCGCCTGACGGCGCAGGATATCGCCGAAGCGACCATCATCATTCATTCCGTGGCAGTAACACCAGAAGATAACGAACGTTTCGAATCACGCGACGTTTATGAAATCACTTTGCAGGACGCAATTAAAAACGCTGCGGGCATCATCAAAGAAATCGAAGAGATGATTGCCGCTGAACAACAGTAATATTCGACAGGGATAATTATTATGGCCATTAAAAAACGCAGTGCAACCGTTGTGCCTGGCGCATCCGGTGCGGCAGCGGCAGTTAAGAATCCGCAGGCCTCTAAAACCAGCTTCTGGGGTGAACTCCCGCAGCATGTGATGTCAGGGATTTCACGCATGGTGCCGACCTTAATTATGGGCGGCGTGATCCTCGCTTTCAGCCAGCTGATTGCTTATAGCTGGCTTAAAATTCCTGCTGAGATCGGCATCATGGATGCTCTTAATAGCGGGAAATTTTCCGGTTTCGACCTCTCCTTACTGAAATTTGCCTGGCTGTCGCAGTCCTTTGGCGGCGTGCTGTTTGGCTTTGCCATTCCGATGTTTGCTGCTTTTGTGGCGAACTCTATCGGTGGCAAACTGGCGTTCCCGGCTGGTTTTATCGGCGGCTTGATGTCTACCCAGCCGACGCAACTGCTGAACTTCGATCCCAGCACTATGCAATGGGCGACCTCTTCGCCGGTGCCGTCCACCTTCATTGGTGCGCTGATTATATCTATCGTTGCGGGTTACCTCGTGAAGTGGATGAACCAGAAAATCCAGTTACCGGATTTCCTGTTAGCGTTCAAAACCACATTTTTGCTACCGATTCTTTCCGCCATTTTTGTCATGCTGGCGATGTACTACGTGATCACGCCGTTTGGTGGCTGGATCAACGGCGGTATCCGTACCGTGCTGACCGCTGCTGGTGAGAAGGGCGCGCTGATGTACGCAATGGGCATTGCTGCGGCGACCGCAATCGACTTGGGTGGTCCAATCAACAAAGCAGCTGGTTTCGTCGCCTTCAGCTTTACCACCGACCATGTATTACCAGTCACCGCGCGTTCTATCGCTATCGTTATTCCGCCGATTGGTCTGGGTCTGGCGACCATTATCGACCGTCGTTTAACCGGCAAACGCCTGTTCAACGCCCAGCTTTATCCGCAGGGTAAAACCGCGATGTTCCTGGCGTTTATGGGGATCAGTGAAGGTGCGATTCCGTTTGCGCTGGAAAGCCCCATCACCGCCATTCCGTCCTATATGGTTGGCGCGATTGTCGGTTCCACTGCTGCTGTCTGGCTGGGTGCAGTGCAATGGTTCCCGGAATCCGCTATCTGGGCGTGGCCGCTGGTCACTAATCTGGGCGTCTATATGGCGGGGATCGCGCTGGGAGCAATCATTACTGCGCTGATGGTGGTGTTCCTGCGTCTGATGATGTTCCGCAAAGGCAAATTGTTAATCGATAGCCTGTAAGAAGGAAAAATCCAGATGACATTACTCGCTTCGCTGCGCAACTGGCTTAAGACGCAACAACTGGATGCGGTGCTTATCTCCTCACGGCAGAACAAACAGCCGCATCTGGGGATCTCCACCGGATCAGGTTATGTGGTGATTAGCCGTGAAAGTGCGCACATTCTGGTGGACTCGCGCTATTACGCGGATGTAGAAGCCCGCACGCAAGGTTACCAGCTGCATTTGCTCGACGCGATGCACACGCTTGCCACCATCGTCAGGCAAATCATTGCCGATGAGCAATTGCAAACGCTCGGTTTTGAAGGCCAGCAGGTGAGTTGGGAAACCGCGCACCGCTGGCAGTCTGAACTCAATGCGAAACTGGTAAGTGCCACGCCGGATGTGCTGCGGCAAATCAAAACGCCAGAGGAGGTGGAGAAAATCCGCCTCGCCTGTGGGATTGCCGATCGCGGTGCAGAGCATATTCGCCGCTTTATTCAGGCGGGAATGAGCGAATGCGAGATAGCCGCTGAACTGGAGTGGTTTATGCGCCAGCAGGGCGCAGAAAAAGCCTCTTTTGACACCATTGTCGCCAGTGGCTGGCGTGGGGCGCTGCCGCACGGCAAAGCCAGCGACAAGATTGTTGCAGCGGGCGAGTTTGTCACTCTTGATTTTGGTGCGCTGTATCAGGGCTACTGCTCTGATATGACGCGCACCTTGCTGGTGAATGGCGAAGGGGTGAGCGCCGAATCTCACCCGCTGTTTGATGTGTATAACATTGTCCTGCAGGCACAGCTCGCGGCAATCTCCGCGATTCGCCCCGGTGTGCGCTGCCAGCAGGTTGACGATGCCGCGCGCCGGGTGATTACAGAAGCCGGTTATGGCGACTATTTCGGTCATAACACCGGTCATGCTATCGGCATTGAAGTCCATGAAGATCCGCGTTTTTCACCGCGGGACACCACGACGCTACAGCCAGGCATGTTACTGACCGTGGAGCCGGGAATTTATTTGCCAGGGCAAGGGGGCGTGCGCATCGAGGATGTCGTGCTGGTCACCCCGCAAGGCGCAGAAGTGCTCTACGCCATGCCGAAAACAGTGTTGCTCACGGGAGAGGCATAATGGATTTATCGCTATTAAAAGCGTTGAGTGAGGCAGATGCGATCGCCTCCTCGGAACAGGAAGTACGGCAGATCCTGCTGGATGAAGCGGATCGCCTGCAAAAAGAAGTGCGATTTGATGGTCTGGGATCGGTGCTGATCCGCCTCAATGAATCGACAGGTCCGAAGGTGATGATCTGCGCGCATATGGACGAAGTGGGATTTATGGTGCGCAGCATCTCCCGCGAAGGGGCGATTGATGTGCTGCCGGTTGGCAATGTGCGCATGGCTGCCCGCCAGCTGCAGTCGGTGCGGATCACTACCCGTGAAGAGTGCAAAATTCCCGGTCTGCTTGATGGCGAGCGGCAGGGGAATGATGTCAGCGCCATGCGCGTGGACATTGGCGCGCGCTCGTATGACGACGTGATGCAGGCGGGAATTCGTCCAGGCGATCGCGTCACGTTTGATACTACTTTTCAGGTTCTCCCCCACCAGCGGGTGATGGGGAAAGCCTTTGATGACCGCCTCGGTTGCTATCTGCTGGTGACGTTACTGCGCGAACTGCACGACGCCGAATTGCCTGCGGAAGTGTGGCTGGTGGCAAGTTCCAGCGAAGAGGTGGGATTACGCGGCGGGCAAACTGCCACCCGCGCGGTGTCGCCGGATGTCGCTATTGTGCTCGATACCGCCTGCTGGGCGAAAAACTTTGATTATGGCGCGGCTAACCATCGCCAGATAGGTTACGGACCGATGCTGGTGTTAAGCGATAAGTCACTGATTGCGCCGCCAAAACTTACCGCGTGGATCGAAACTGTGGCGGCAGAAATTGGCGTGCCGTTACAGGTGGATATGTTCAGTAACGGCGGCACGGACGGTGGAGCGGTGCACTTAACCGGTACTGGCATACCCACAGTGGTGATGGGGCCAGCAACCCGCCATGGACATTGCGCCGCATCGATTGTCGACTGCCGCGACATTTTGCAGATGCAGCAGCTTTTATCTGCCCTTATTCAACGTCTTACCCGTGAGACGGTTGTTCAACTGACGGATTTCAGATGATCTCCTGATTAACCCGGAGCGGTTATGCTAACAATTCAATTTCTCTGTCCTTTGCCTAACGGTCTACATGCTCGTCCGGCGTGGGAACTTAAAGAACAGTGCAGCCAGTGGCAAAGCGAAATCACCTTTATCAACCATCGCCAGAACGCAAAGGCCGATGCTAAAAGCTCGCTGGCGCTGATTGGCACCGGCACCTTATTTAATGACAGTTGCAGCCTGAACATTAGCGGCAGCGATGAAGAGCAGGCGCGGCGCGTGCTGGAAGAGTACATCCAGGTGCGCTTTATCGACAGCGACAGCGTCCAGCCGACGCAGGCAGAACTGACGGCGCACCCGCTGCCGCGTTCATTAAGCCGCCTGAACCCTGATTTACTGTACGGCAATGTGCTGGCAAGCGGCGTCGGCGTGGGTACGCTGACCCTGTTACAGAGCAACAGCCTCGACAGTTACCGGGCGATCCCGGCCAGTGCGCAAGACTCCACCTGGCTGGAGCACAGCCTGGCAACGCTTGCCGAGCAACTGAATCAGCAACTGCGCGAGCGTGACGGCGAAAGCAAAACCATTCTCAGCGCCCATTTGTCGCTGATTCAGGATGATGAGTTTGCGGGCAATATCCGTCGCCTGATGACAGAACAGCATCAGGGGCTGGGGGCGGCGATCATCAACAATATGGAGCAGGTTTGCGACAAGCTTTCTGCTTCTGCCAGCGATTATCTGCGCGAACGTGTTAGCGACATTCGCGATATCAGCGAACAGTTGCTGCATATCATCTGGCCGGAACTGAAGCCGCGCAACAATCTGGTGCTTGAAAAACCGACCATTCTGGTGGCTGAAGATTTAACCCCAAGCCAGTTTTTGAGCCTCGATTTGAAAAATCTCGCAGGCATGATTCTGGAGAAAACCGGGCGCACCTCGCATACTCTGATTCTGGCCCGCGCCTCGGCGATCCCCGTTCTTAGCGGCCTGCCGCTGGATGCGATTGCCCGTTATGCTGGGCAACCGGCGGTGCTTGACGCCCAGTGCGGCGTACTGGCGGTAAATCCTGATGACGCGGTGAGTGGTTATTATCAGGTTGCGCAGACACTGGCGGATAAACGCCAGCAGCAACAGGCGCAGGCCGCCGCGCAGCTGGCCTATTCCCGTGATAACAAGCGTATTGATATTGCGGCGAATATTGGCACTGCTCTGGAAGCACCTGGCGCGTTTGCTAACGGCGCGGAAGGCGTCGGGCTGTTCCGTACCGAAATGCTCTATATGGATCGTGACAGCGCGCCGGACGAACAGGAGCAATTTGAAGCCTACCAGCAGGTGCTACTGGCGGCGGGTGACAAGCCGATTATCTTCCGTACGATGGACATCGGCGGTGATAAAAGCATTCCTTACCTCAACATTCCCCAGGAAGAGAACCCGTTCCTCGGCTATCGTGCGGTACGTATTTACCCGGAATTTGCGGGCCTGTTCCGCACTCAACTGCGGGCCATTTTGCGCGCCGCCAGTTACGGCAACGCCCAGTTGATGATCCCGATGGTCCACAGTCTCGATCAGATCTTATGGGTGAAGGGCGAGATCCAAAAAGCGATCGTTGAGCTTAAGCGCGATGGCCTGCGTCATGCAGAGACGATTACGCTTGGGATCATGGTGGAAGTGCCGTCGGTGTGCTACATCATCGATCACTTCTGCGATGAGGTCGATTTCTTCAGTATCGGCTCCAACGATATGACCCAGTATCTGTATGCGGTCGATCGTAATAACCCGCGCGTATCGCCGCTGTATAACCCGATTACGCCATCGTTTCTACGCATGTTGCAGCAGATAGTTACCACTGCGCATCAGCGGGGCAAATGGGTAGGTATTTGCGGTGAACTGGGCGGTGAAAGCCGTTATCTGCCGCTTCTGTTTGGGCTGGACCTGGACGAGTTAAGCATGAGTAGCCCACGCATTCCGGCGGTGAAAAGCCTGCTTCGTCAACTGGATAGCGAGGCGTGTCGGGAACTGGCACGTCAGGCATGTGAATGCCGCAGCGCGCAGGAAATTGAAGCGTTACTCACCGCGTTTACGCCGGAAGAAGACGTTCGCCCACTGCTGGCGCTGGAGAATATCTTCGTTGATCAGGACTTTAGCAATAAAGAGCAGGCGATTCAGTTCCTGTGCGGTAACCTCGGCGTTAACGGGCGCACTGAACATCCGTTCGAGCTGGAAGAAGATGTCTGGCAGCGAGAAGAGATTGTTACTACTGGCGTCGGTTTTGGCGTGGCGATCCCGCACACTAAATCTCAGTGGATCCGTCATTCCAGTATCAGCATTGCCCGGCTGGTGAAACCGGTTGACTGGCAGTCAGAAATGGGCGAAGTCGAACTGGTGATCATGCTGACGCTGGGCGCTAACGAAGGGATGAATCATGTGAAAGTCTTCTCGCAGCTGGCGCGTAAACTGGTGAATAAAAACTTCCGCCAGTCGCTGTTTGCCGCGCAAGATGCACAAAGTATTCTGACGTTGCTGGAAACGGAATTAACCTTCTGAAGTTAGCCCTGAAAACGTGCGCTGTACTCTCCCGGCGTCAGACCAAACTGACGCCGGAAAACGCGACAAAAATAGTCGCTATCCGGAAAACCGCAACGCTGTGCCACTTCATGAATCGACAGATGATATTTCTGTAATATCATCCTCGCCTTCGCCATTCGCACCCAACGCACATACTCGATAAAACGCATTGTTCCATGCTGCGCAAACAGTTTTGACAGATGATTGGGCGTGATATTAAAAAACTGCGCCACACTCTCGCGGGTGAGTGGTTGGGCGTAGTTATCCTGAACCCAGTTACAAATGCTGTGGTAGAGAAAATCGCCGCGCGGTTGCGAATTGCCCGGTGGCATGTTGACCACGTTGCGGCAAAGATGCAGCAAACTTAACACCAACGGTTGAATGATACTCTGCTCCAGTGGCGAACGGCTGAGATGGGTGAGGGCGGTAAGCATTGCTTCACCTTCGCCGCGTTGCAGGCTGGGAAGTTGGATCTGGCGAACAGGATGCAACAACGACGTGGTGCGGCTATCGTAAAACGATAACCCCAGCCAGGTCGGCGCAAACACCAGGCTTAACAGCATTACCGGTTTGTGGTTGACCGGTAAATTAGCCGCGCGCGCCGGAATAAACAGCATTTCTCCTTCCACCATACGCTGCTGCTTTGCTTCCAGCAGATTGCCATATTCGCCGCGCAGCACAATATCCAGTCGGGGAAAATCAATACACAAACTGCCTACCGGCAGCGAGGCGGGCTGGCAGGCAAACCAGACGCGCCCAAGCAGTTGCGGGTTAAGCACCAGGCCGCTGAACAGATCGGCGAAAAATTGTTGATCGGCGGGCAAGCCTGCTGCTTTCATGAAAGTTCCCGATTACAGATGCATTAACTGGCGGAATTCTTTAACTTTGCTGCGGCTGACTGGCACTTCAAAATCCAGATCTTTCAGCCGCAGAATATAGGTATTATTAAACCACGGTTCTATCTCGCGGATTTTGTTCAGGTTGACGCAAAACGAGCGATGGCAGCGGAAAAAGTGCGACGACGGCAGTTTGCTGCAAAACTCGGTGATGTTCATTGGCATCACATAAGATTCACGCCGCGTATAGACAAAGGTCATTTTCTCGTGCGCTTCGGCATAGTAGATATCATTAACCGGCGTCACGATGAGGCGTTCATCTTTCACCAGATTGATGGTGTCATTCTCACGCGTTAACGGCACAGTGGGCATGCTGCTGGTTTGCTGTTGCTGCCAGGCGGCTTCCAGCTTTTGCAGCATCCCGGTAATCCGTGACTCCTGATACGGTTTGAGAATGTAGTCAAACGCCTCCAGTTCAAACGCTTCCACCGCATGTTCTTTCCACGCGGTGATAAACACAATAAACGGCTTATGGGCGAACTGGCTGATGTTTTGTGCCAGCAGCACTCCATCCAGCGACGGAATATTAATATCCAGAAAAATGGCGTCGACGCGGTTATGCTGCAAAAACTTCAACACGTCCAGACCGTCGTCAAAGGTGCCGACAATCTCCATCTGGCTGTGCTCTTTAATAAGCCAGCTAAGTTCCTGTTGTGCCAGGAATTCGTCTTCAACAATGATGACTTTCACAATATCACTCCGGCTCAAAGCAATAACGTAGCCTGTGAGGCGACAGGGGTGCGTTGGTTAGGAATGTAAAACGCAATTTCCGTTCCTGGTTCCAGGCGGCGGATATGCAGCCCCTCGCCATATAACAACTTCACGCGATGATGCACATTCAGCAGGCCGATTTTATTGCCCGGCATTTCATTCGCTTCGACCCGCTCAATCACCTTTGGATCGATGCCATGCCCGGTATCTCTTACCGCAATACGGACCCGATTACCGCACTCCGCAACGCTGATGGTGACAACCCCTTTTCCCTTGCAAGGCTGAATACCGTGGACAATGGCGTTCTCCACTAACGGCTGGATCAGCAGACTGGGAATACAGCAATTCACCTCTTCATCAATATCATAGATAACCGTCAGCTTGTCGCCAAAGCGGGCCTGCTCAATGGCGATATAGTCTTTAATTTGGTACAGCTCTTTTTTGATATCAATTTGCTCATCGTCTTTTAATTCAATGTTATAGCGCAGATAGCGCGACAAATTAAAGATTAGCTGGCGAGCAGTGTCTGGATTCAGACGAATCGACGATGAAATAGCGTTCAGAGCGTTAAACAGAAAATGGGGATTAATTTTGCTTTGCAGGGCGCGAAGCTCTGCCTTATTTGCCATTTCCCGTAGCTGCTCGGCGCGAGAAACCTCCAGTTGGGTAGAGATGATTTGCGACAAACCGACCGCCATTTCCTGTAATGATGACGTAATCTGGTGCGCGTGGCAGTAGTAAATTTTCAGTGTTCCGGTCACCACGCCTTTCTCCCACAATGGGATCACCAGCATGGAATGAATCTCTGGTGTGCGGTGGGCTTCATCATTGTTTTTAATAATGATTTTCCCGTAATTCATCGCCTGGCGGGTAGTCGGGCTAATGAAGTCATCGCCATTCTGATAGTTGTGTTCGCCCACGCCGACATACGCCAGCACATGATCGGTATTGGTGATTGCTACCGCGTCAGCGTGAATGTCATCGCGGATAATTTCGCAAACTTTACGTAATGATTCGCTATTCACATGGCGAAACAGCGGCAGGGTTTTATTGGCGATATCCAGCGCCAGCTTGGCCTGGCGCGCGGCACTGGCTTCTTTTTCTCCCTCAACGCTTTGTACCAGCAGCACAATAAAGCCGATACAGACACTGCCGAGGATCATCGGGATACCGATTTTGGAGACGATATCCAGCCCCAGCTCAGTGGTCGGCGCCCAGACAATCACCAGAATCATGGTCAACGTTTCACAGAGCATGCCGCCGAGAATACCGACGCGCCAACGCTGCGCTTTAGGGATTTTCAGGTTGATCCAACCAGAGATGCATCCCGCCAGAATACTGGTGATAAAGCAGGGGATAGCCGTCACGCCGCCGATATCAATTAAATAACGATGAATACCTGCGATTACCCCGGTAATAATGCCTACCCATGGGCCAAACAGAATCCCGCCTGACATCACCGCAATAATACGCACGTTAACCAGCGAACCTTCCACCGGTACGCCGGACCAGGTGCTGAACAAGGCGAACATCGAGAAAATGGCGGTAACAGCGAGTAGCTCTTTCGCTGAGTGCGCCGACTTGTGCAACAGCTCGCGAAACAGGCGGATACGAATGAGGAAAAACAGGCAGATAAGCATTAGCGCTGCCCGATCGAAGACCGCCAGCAGCATGTTGAATATTTCGTGCACGGGTGACTCTGAATAAGGTTTAAACCTCTATGATAGGTAACCTGAAGGCTGATGACCAGTGCGCTACTTTTGAGGAAAAACCACAAATTTAAAAGGGGATTGAAAGATAAATGGTGTACTGGCAATACATCTCTTGTCAGCATCAAGCCAATTAGTAAATTTATTGAAATTATATTGTTAATGTAATGGGTGATAATTTTCTTGTTGGCGAATCTGACTTTCCTGTTTTTAAGGTTTTGTTCCTCTTTTTTCGCATTGATAAAAATTTTCCAAAACGCTGGACAGACAGAAATTAATCAGGCTATTTTCAAAACAGCCACCATCGTGGCAGCGTCGCTCGGACGGTCCGGGCGCTAACGTTAATCTGAGGAAATTATGGCTGACACTCGCCCTGAACGTCGCTTTACGCGCATTGATCGTCTCCCGCCCTACGTTTTTAACATTACCGCTGAACTGAAGATGGCTGCGCGTCGGCGCGGCGAAGATATTATCGATTTCAGCATGGGTAACCCAGACGGTGCGACTCCGCCGCATATTGTCGAAAAATTATGTACTGTGGCGCAGCGACCGGACACACACGGTTACTCCACCTCACGCGGTATTCCTCGGTTACGTCGCGCGATTTCCCGCTGGTATCAGGAACGTTACGACGTTGAAATCGACCCGGAATCAGAAGCCATCGTCACCATCGGTTCGAAAGAGGGGCTGGCGCACCTGATGCTGGCGACGCTCGATCACGGTGACACGGTGCTGGTGCCGAATCCAAGCTACCCCATTCATATTTATGGCGCGGTGATTGCTGGTGCTCAGGTACGTTCAGTGCCGCTGGTGGAAGGTGTCGATTTTTTCAACGAACTGGAACGCGCTATTCGTGAAAGTTATCCGAAACCAAAGATGATGATCCTTGGCTTCCCGTCAAACCCAACCGCGCAATGCGTGGAACTGGAGTTTTTCGAAAAAGTAGTGGCGCTGGCGAAACGCTACGATGTACTGGTGGTCCATGACCTGGCCTATGCGGATATCGTCTACGATGGCTGGAAAGCGCCGTCAATCATGCAGGTGCCGGGCGCACGTGACGTAGCGGTCGAGTTCTTTACGCTGTCGAAAAGCTACAATATGGCGGGCTGGCGTATCGGCTTTATGGTCGGCAATAAAACACTGGTCAGCGCGTTGGCGCGCATCAAAAGCTATCACGATTACGGCACCTTTACGCCATTACAGGTTGCCGCCATCGCGGCGCTGGAAGGCGATCAGCAGTGTGTGCGTGATATTGCTGAACAGTATAAGCGTCGCCGCGATGTGCTGGTAAAAGGGCTGCATGAAGCGGGCTGGATGGTTGAAATGCCGAAAGCCTCGATGTATGTCTGGGCGAAAATCCCGGAACCGTATGCGGCAATGGGCTCGCTGGAATTTGCCAAGAAGCTGCTTAACGAAGCGAAAGTGTGTGTCTCACCCGGCATCGGCTTTGGCGACTACGGCGACACGCATGTACGCTTTGCACTGATTGAAAACCGTGATCGTATTCGTCAGGCCATCAGAGGGATTAAAGCGATGTTCCGTGCCGACGGTTTACTGCCCGCCAGCAGCAAACATATTCACGAAAACGCGGAATAAACACCATCGCCAGAAATGCAAACAGGAGCCTGATGGCTCCTGTTTTTCGTTTCGCAGTTTACTTTTAGATCATCAGGGCAAAAGTACCGGCCCAAACGATGACCATAAAAGAAATGCCCATAAAGAAATATTTCACTTTACATCTCTCCGCGTAATTACTGTTACGCCTGAATGACTTCATTACACCTGTTACAGTGAGCTGACACCCGCGGGCATCACCTCAGAATTCTGAGCATATTGGCTCGAGACGGCGCTAATGTACGCCTAAAACTAAATCGAAACAAGTGGCATTTTCTTATTTACTTTTAGTAACTTACGAGTGTCGCATATCGGCGACAGATTGATTTCTGGAAGTAATAATTCACGACTCAGCGAAGGGAAAAATCTTAAGAAAAAAGCCATAAAAACCATGATGTTATTATGGCTTATCTGAGGAGGGAAAAAGCCTGGGTTATTTGTTAAACGTATAACGAGGCTTCACCCACCGGACGCGTTTTGAAGCGGCGATGGATCCAGAGATACTGCTCTGGTGCGCGCATAATCTCTTTCTCAATAATTTTGTTCATATAGGCGGCGGCCTGAATTTCATCAGCCGGATAGCCTTCCATTTCTGGCGTAATAAACAGACGGTAACCGCTATAATCGGTTTTTCGTACCATCGTCACAGTTAGCATAGCTGCGCCAGAGAGGCGAGAGAGAACGTAGGTGCCATTGGTTGTAGCAACATTTTCTACCGCAAAGAACGGCGCGAAGGAGCTACCTTTACGACCATAATCCTGGTCAGGTGCAAACCATACGGCTTCACCTTTTTTCAGCGCACTGACAATGCCGCGCAGATTATTTCTACCGATCATCGCTTTATTGGAACGCATGCGACCACGGGTTTGTACCCATTCCATCAGTTGATTATTATGCGGACGGTAAGTTGCCATCATCGGTTGGCAAAGCCCCATTACGCGGCCACCCAACTCCAGCGACATAAAGTGCACACCGACAACCATCACGCCACGATTTTGCATTTGCGCGCGTTGCAGGTTATCCAGCCCTTCGACATCAAACCATTTACGCACGCGACGATCTGGCCAGAACCACGCCATTCCGGTTTCTACCAACGCCATTCCGAGCGAGCGAAAGTTGTCGGTAATCATCTTCTCGCGCTCTTCGGAGGAAAGCTGCGGGAAACAAAGCTCAAGGTTTTTGCGGGCGATGGATTCGCGACGTTTCAAGAACGGTCTGGCCATTGTGCCGATACGCGTGCCAAGGAAGCACAGAACAGGGTAAGGAAGTTGTACCCAAAGCCAGAGTACGCCAAGACCAAACCACGTCAGCCAGTAGCGAGGATGCAGGAACTCGCGGGAAAATTTGCATTGTGGAAACATAGTTACCTTCTGTAGATACGAATTGTTGTATCGCAGAAGATTCCATGTCTACAGCGGTACACTCAATTGATTGGGCCATCATGTACGACAATGGTTCCTGTAAAGAGTGTAAAGACTAGTCAGGACATAACCACGAGGAGCATGAATACGGTATTTCTATTTTATCACTAGCTGATTATTTTCAGCTAGTGATTATTTATTGCTCAAGTGAATATTTTTCAGTGATTTACAGTCATGTCGATAATATATTGTTTTTATTAATATTTTGCTGAAATTGCCAGTGGTTAAGAATTGTCTTACTATTGGAGCAATTGAAGTAACACGTTTTTTAGCACGGCAGGAGGTTGAGCTATGATTTATTTATGGATGTTTCTCGCCCTGTGTATCGTCTGCGTTAGCGGATATATCGGTCAGGTATTAAATGTAGTTTCTGCTGTCTCTTCATTCTTCGGCATGGTCATCCTTGCCGCACTCATTTATTACTCCACGATGTGGTTAACCAGTGGCAATGAGTTGGTCACGGGAATATTTATGTTTCTTGCACCAGCCTGCGGATTGATGATTCGCTTTATGGTGGGGTATGGAAGGCGGTAATCAAGACGTTAACGTGGTGTCCCCTGCAGGAATCGAACCTGCAATTAGCCCTTAGGAGGGGCTCGTTATATCCATTTAACTAAGAGGACAGCGCGGCATGAGTATACCCGCTAATGGACTGCGGGGTAAGTACACTGCCGCTCGATTGCTTAAACGCTCGCCACTCATGCCGGATTTTTATCATTTTTCTTAATGTTTTCCGCACGTTCTGCTTTCTGACGTGCTTCTTCTTTTCGCTTATTGCTCATGTCGTTGCGAATTTGCGCATGACTCATCAACGCGAAGATAAAGGTGCCGCCACAGATGTTTCCCGCCAGAGTGGGAAGCGCAAATGGCCAGACAAAATCGCTCCAGTGTAGTGTGCCGTTAAATACCAGATAGAGGATCTCTACGGAACCGACAACGATATGAGTGGTGTCTCCCAGGGCGATAAGCCAGGTCATCAAAATAATCACTACTATTTTTGCCGCACCCGCCGCCGGAAACATCCATACCATAGTAGCTATTAGCCAGCCGGAAATGATCGCATTGGCAAACATCTCGCTGGGCGAGTTCTTCATCACATCCATGCCGATTTTGACAAACGCATCGCGGGTTTCTTCATCAAAAATAGGCATATACTCAAAAGCCCACGCCGCAATACCCGTTCCCAGAATATTACCTAACAGAACAACGCCCCAAAGTCGCAGCAATAAACCAACATTGCCCATTGTCGGTTTTTGCATTACGGGCAGTACCGCAGTAACTGTATTCTCGGTGAATAATTGCTGGCGCGCCATAATAACGATAATAAAACCAAAGGTATAACCGAGATTCTCCAGCAAGAAACTCCCTGGCACGCCTTCCAGTTCGACATGAAATATCCCTTTTGCCAGTAGCGATGCACCCATCGACAGACCTGCTGCAATAGCTGACCACAGTAGCGCCATTGCGTCGCGTTCCAGCTCTTTTTCGCCGTCCTGACGGATATGCTCGTGGATAGCCATTGCCCGGGAAGGGAGCCGATCTTCATCTATTTCAATTTTTTTTCCGCGCTCTTTTTCTTCACTCTCGACTTCAATTTCGTCGCTGTGTTTATCAATTTTATCGTTATCCATGGTGAGTTCTCTTGATTAGCACGTATAGCTAAAGCGTAGCGGCTTTTTTGCTCGCAACTGGCGGGAGTTACTCTGAAAATGAATAAAAGGCAACGTTTGCCTTTTTCTGTTTCTATAGAATCAAGTAGCCTACAGGGCGGTGATTACCAGGCTATGATCAAATCAGCAAAACAGGGCGTATGGACATCATTTGACGTGCTGTTACAATCGCCCACACCTAAACAGGCGGATACGGTATCGTTCCGTCATGGATGGCAAACTGCATAAGCCATAAAAAAAACAGGGAGACATTTATGAAGCTTCGCCTGTCGGCGCTTGCTCTGGGAACTACGCTTCTGGTGGGGTGTGCGAGTTCCGGAACAGATCAGCAAGGGCGTTCTGACCCGTTAGAAGGGTTCAACCGCACCATGTACAATTTTAACTTCAATGTGTTAGACCCGTATGTGGTTCGACCGGTGGCTGTCGTGTGGCGTGATTATGTTCCGCAACCGGCACGTAATGGGTTAAGCAACTTTACTGGCAACCTTGAAGAACCTGCAGTGATGGTTAACTACTTCCTGCAGGGCGACCCTTATCAGGGGATGGTCCACTTTACCCGCTTTTTCCTGAACACTATTTTGGGGATGGGGGGTTTTATTGATGTTGCTGGGATGGCGAATCCGAAACTGCAACGAACGGAACCTCACCGTTTTGGTAGCACGCTCGGTCACTATGGCGTGGGGTATGGGCCTTATGTTCAGTTACCGTTCTACGGTAGCTTCACGCTGCGAGATGACGGCGGTGATATGGCTGATGGCCTCTATCCAGTGCTTTCGTGGTTGACCTGGCCGATGTCGGTAGGTAAATGGACGCTTGAAGGTATCGAAACGCGTGCGCAACTGCTGGATTCTGATGGCCTGCTTCGTCAGTCGTCCGATCCTTACGTCATGGTGCGCGAGGCGTACTTCCAGCGTCATGATTTCATCGCCAATGGCGGAGAGCTCAAACCGCAGGAAAACCCGAACGCGCAAGCGATTCAGGATGATTTAAAAGATATCGATTCTGAATAAGAAGCCAATAAAAAAGGTGAGTTGAAAAACTCACCTTTTTTGTTATTAAACTAACGTGTTATTAGAACGCGTAGTTAAAGTTAGTACCGAACAGCCAGGCTTTACCTTCAGATTCGAAGGAATAAGCTGCCGCTCCTTCACCTTCGGTGAATTTCACTTTCTGACCATGCATATAAGATGCGCCAACGTCAATGGATGCATCTTCATTAAATGCGTAGGTTAACCCAGCACTTAACCACAAACGATCCTGGTCAGGAATGGAAATAGAACGTTTATCTGCCGGAACCGGGCTGTCGTCATAAGCGATACCGGTACGGAAGGTCCAGTTTTTATCGTAATAGTAGGTTGTACCCAACGCGATACGATATGCGTCCCGGAATCCTTCATCTTTGTAGAACAGAGTCTGACCACTATCGCCTTTCGCTTTCAGTTCCTGGAACTGGCTCCAACTGGTATAGGCCATGCTGTAGTGAATTGCCCACTGCGGCGCAACACGGTTATAACCAGAAATCTCCCACATCTCAGGTAAATTCAGCGTCAGGGACCCATTTTGGGTTGCACCCATCGTGCCATATGGTAAGCCCATGTTACCCAAAATATTGTTCAGATTTGGGTTAATGGAGCTTTTGTAATCCCCTTCGAAGTCGATTTTAACTTCTGAACGATATGTCAGGCCCCAACGGTTATCTTTATCCAGTTCATAAAGAATACCCGCGTTCCAGCCAAAGCCCCATTCGTCACCTTTCAGATGAGCAATTTGAGAGTCCGGAGTATTAATACCATTGGTTAATGAAGCGGGTACACCTTGGGCAATCAGCTGTTGAGACAACAAAGGTCCCAGCGAACCTGCGTAACGCTCAATTTTTGCCTTGGCGTAAACAGCATCAAAACCAAGACCAAAACTCCAGCTATTGTTAAGGCGATAAGCCCCGCTAAGGTTAAGGTTGATTGTCTGCAGATCGGTTTTACCGCCATAGATACCAGCTGCGTAGTTATCGGTAAATTCCGTAGCCAGGCCGTAGTTGGAAGTTATTGACGCTCCCCAACCAAACTGATCGTTAATAGGCGCGACAAAGTGCAGGTTAGGTACCCACGCTGTCGGCGCGATATTTTTAGCATTTGCACTCTGACCGGTTAAATTAGAATGTCCGGTAATATCTACATCCGGGTCAATATAAACCGCGCCTGCTGAAAAAGTTGGGCGGTCAAACATGGTAATCAACGCGGGGTTACGGCTGACGTTACCGGCATCATCGGCAATTGCGCCTTCCCCTGAATAAGCCCGGCCCAGGCCTGAGGAAGAAAATTCGTTTAGCTGAAAGCCTGCCGACCAGGCCTGGGTGGAGATAAGTGCCACTGCGACTGCGAGAGCAGACTTTGTAAACAGGGTTTTCTGGCTCATGACCATAACCTCAATAATTTATTTTTATACAAACTATGTTACGTGCTGTAACAGGAGCGCGAAGTGTAGGGTCTGATGTACATCTTAGAAATCAGACCAGTGGCGAGAGTATAGGTCGGACCAGATGGAATGTTGCAAGTATGTTTCTATGTTTTTTCAAATATGATCTAAGAAACGCGATCCAGCTGGCAAAATTTAGAGGTGACGCACTCATGGATTCGGGTGAATTTTGTTTTAGATCATTTTTAAGTGTGATTTCGGTCACTTATCCGATTTTGCAGAATTAACAACTGGAGTGGCACTTTTCAGAAGCGTAAAATATCCGCAACGTTTATCTGGCACCTTAGGTGCACATACAGAGGAAATCAACGATGAGTAAATGTAGTGCTGATGAAACCCCGGTTTGCTGCTGTATGGATGTTGGCACCATTATGGACAACTCCGACTGCACCGCGTCTTACAGCCGCGTGTTTGCAAACCGCGCAGAAGCAGAACAAACGCTGGCGGCGCTGACTGAAAAAGCCCGTGGCGTGGAATCCGAACCGTGCAAAATCACCCCGACTTTCACTGAAGAGTCTGACGGTGTTCGCCTGGATATCGATTTCACTTTTGCCTGCGAAGCTGAAATGCTGATCTTCCAGCTGGGTCTGCGTTAATTCCTCTCAGGTACGCACGCCCCTGCCAGTTTGCTGGCAGGGGCGTTTTGTTTTCTCTTCTTCTTTTCTCTCTGTGTCATAGCTCCCACTTTCCCTTTTCTCCACTTGGCTAAATGTAAAAAAATGGTTAAGACTATGATCAGGTCAGACCACTTTATATATTTTTTTACAGGGGAGTGTTATGGGTCAGGTTTTACCGCTGGTTACCCGCCAGGGCGATCGTATCGCCATTGTTAGCGGATTACGCACGCCTTTTGCTCGCCAGGCGACGGCTTTTCATGGCATTCCCGCAGTTGATTTGGGGAAGATGGTTGTCGGAGAACTGCTTGCTCGTAGTGAGATCCCCGCCGAAGTGATTGAACAACTGGTATTTGGTCAGGTTGTGCAAATGCCGGAAGCGCCCAACATTGCGCGTGAAATTGTTCTCGGTACTGGAATGAATGTGCATACCGATGCTTACAGCGTCAGCCGCGCTTGCGCTACCAGTTTCCAGGCGGTTGCAAACGTTGCAGAAAGCCTGATGGCGGGAACTATTCGAGCGGGGATTGCCGGCGGGGCAGATTCCTCTTCCGTATTGCCAATTGGCGTCAGTAAAAAACTGGCGCGCGTGCTGGTTGATGTCAACAAAGCTCGAACCATGAGCCAGCGCCTGAAACTTTTTTCTCGCTTACGTTTGCGTGACTTAATGCCGGTGCCTCCGGCAGTGGCGGAATACTCCACTGGATTACGGATGGGCGACACCGCCGAACAAATGGCGAAAACGTACGGCATCACCCGTGAACAGCAAGATGCGTTGGCCCACCGTTCGCATCAACGTGCCGCCCAGGCGTGGTCAGACGGTAAATTAAAAGAAGAAGTCATGACCGCTTATATCCCGCCTTATAAACAGCCTCTTGCGGAAGATAATAATATTCGCGGCAATTCCACGCTTGCCGATTACGCAAAGCTGCGCCCGGCGTTTGATCGCAAACACGGGACGGTAACGGCGGCAAACAGTACGCCGCTGACCGATGGCGCGGCAGCGGTGATCCTGATGACTGAATCCCGGGCGAAAGAATTAGGGCTGGTGCCGCTGGGATATCTGCGCAGCTACGCATTTACCGCTATAGATGTCTGGCAGGACATGCTGCTCGGTCCGGCCTGGTCAACACCGCTGGCGCTGGAACGTGCTGGTTTGACAATGGCCGATCTGACGTTGATTGATATGCACGAAGCGTTTGCCGCCCAGACGCTGGCCAATATTCAGTTGCTTGGCAGCGAACGTTTTGCTCGCGACGTACTGGGGCGAGCACATGCCACTGGCGAAGTGGACGATAGCAAATTTAACGTGCTTGGCGGCTCGATTGCTTATGGTCATCCCTTTGCGGCTACCGGCGCACGGATGATTACCCAGACCTTACATGAACTGCGGCGTCGCGGCGGTGGGTTTGGTTTGGTGACTGCCTGTGCCGCAGGTGGGCTTGGCGCGGCAATGGTTGTGGAGGCGGAATAATGGAAATGGCATCAGCGTTTACCCTCAGCGTCCGTCTGGACAACATTGCCGTTATCACCATTGATGTTCCCGGCGAGAAAATGAATACCCTGAAGGCGGAATTTGCTTCGCAGGTGCGCGCCATTATTAAGCAACTCCGTGAAAACAAAGAGTTGCGCGGCGTGGTGTTTGTCTCCGCTAAACCAGACAACTTCATCGCTGGCGCAGACATCAACATGATCGGCAACTGCAAAACGGCGCAAGAAGCGGAAGCATTGGCGCGGCAGGGCCAACAGTTGATGGCGGAGATTCATGCTCTGCCTGTTCCGGTTATTGCCGCTATTCACGGCGCTTGCCTGGGTGGCGGGCTGGAGCTGGCGCTGGCATGTCATGGCCGCGTGTGTACTGACGATCCTAAAACTGTGCTCGGCTTGCCGGAAGTTCAGCTTGGATTATTGCCCGGTTCAGGCGGAACTCAGCGTTTGCCACGTCTGACAGGTGTCAGCACAGCATTAGAGATGATCCTCACCGGAAAACAACTTCGGGCGAAACAGGCATTAAAGTTGGGGCTGGTGGATGACGTCGTTCCGCACTCCATTTTGCTGGAAGCCGCTGTTGAGCTGGCAAAGCAGGATCGTCCATCTTCCCGCCCTCTACCTGTACGCGAGCGTATTCTGGCGGGGCCGTTAGGTCGTGCATTGTTGTTCAAAATGGTAGGCAAGAAAACAGAGCAAAAAACTCAGGGTAACTATCCAGCGACAAAACGCATTCTTGACGTTATTGAAACCGGTTTAGCGCAGGGAACCAGCAGTGGCTATGACGCCGAAGCTCGGGCGTTTGGTGAACTGGCGATGACGCCGCAATCGCAGGCGCTGCGCAATATCTTTTTTGCCAGTACTGAAGTGAAGAAAGATCCCGGCAGTGATGCTCCTCTTGCGCCATTAAACAGCGTGGGGATTTTAGGCGGCGGGTTGATGGGCGGTGGAATTGCCTACGTTACTGCCTGTAAAGCGGGTCTGCCGGTAAGAATTAAAGATATCAATGCCCAGGGCATAAATCATGCGCTGAAATACAGTTGGGAGCAGCTGGAGGGTAAAGTGCGCCGTCGTCATCTCAAAGCCAGCGAACGCGACAAGCAACTGGCTTTAATTTCGGGGACGACGGATTACCGTGGCTTTGCCCATCGAGATCTGATTATTGAAGCGGTGTTTGAAAATCTCGAATTAAAACAGCAGATGGTGGCAGAAGTTGAGCAAAACTGCGCTTCTCATACCATTTTTGCATCGAACACGTCCTCTTTACCGATTAGCGATATTGCCGCGCACGCCACGCGACCAGAGCAAGTTATCGGCCTGCATTTCTTCAGCCCGGTGGAAAAAATGCCGCTGGTGGAAATCATTCCTCATACGGGGACATCGGCGAAAACCATCACCACCACGGTAAAACTGGCGAAAAAACAGGGCAAAACGCCGATTGTGGTAAAGGATAAAGCTGGGTTTTATGTCAATCGCATCCTGGCGCCGTATATTAATGAAGCTATCCGCATGTTGACCGAAGGCGAACGTGTTGAGCATATTGATGCCGCGCTGGTGAAATTTGGTTTTCCGGTGGGGCCAATCCAACTTTTGGATGAGGTAGGAATTGATACCGGGACTAAAATTATTCCTGTACTGGAAGCAACTTATGGAGAACGTTTTAGCGCGCCTGCAAATGTTGTTTCTTCAATTTTGAATGATGATCGCAAAGGTAGAAAAAATGGCCGAGGTTTCTATCTTTATGGCCAAAAAGGGCGTAAAAGCAAAAAACAGGTCGATCCCGCCATTTACCCGCTAATTGGTGTACAAGGGCAGGGGCGACTCTCCGCACCGCAGGTTGCTGAACGGTGTGTGATGTTGATGCTGAATGAAGCAGTACGTTGTCTGGACGAGCAGGTTATCCGAAGTGTGCGTGACGGGGATATTGGCGCGGTATTTGGAATAGGCTTCCCACCGTTTCTTGGTGGCCCGTTCCGATATATCGATGCTCTCGGCGCGGGGGAAGTCGTTGCAACAATGCAACGACTGGCCACGCAGTATGGTTCTCGTTTTACCCCTTGCGAGCGTTTATTAGAGATGAGCGAGCGCGGGGAAAGTTTTTGGAAAACAAGTGCAACTGACCCTCAATAAAAGGGTCAAAGCTATATGAATCCGCGCTGAATGGCGGAGGGTTGGTCAAAATGTAAACGCATGTTGACTATACTTGCGCCATTGAGGTAAAAAACAGCGTTTCATTCGGTGAATGGATAAGGCACAATGCCGGCCACCGCCTTGTTTCTCTGGTTTCAGATGAAACAAGGCGGGCGAATCTGGTTAACAAAAGCGGTGCAATATGCAAGTTTTTATCATGCGTCACGGCGACGCAGCCCTCGATGCCGCCAGTGATTCGGTTCGTCCTCTGACCACTAACGGTTGTGACGAATCTCGCCTGATGGCGAACTGGTTGAAAGGTCAAAAAGTGGAAGTCGAACGTGTTCTGGTGAGCCCGTTCCTGCGAGCCGAGCAAACACTGGAGGAAGTAGGGGATTGTATGAACCTGCCTTCCAACGTGGAAGTTCTGCCGGAGTTGACGCCCTGCGGCGATGTAGGGCTGGTCAGTGCATATTTACAGGCGCTGACCAACGAAGGTGTTGCTTCGGTACTGGTTATCTCCCACTTACCGTTAGTCGGGTATCTGGTTGCCGAGTTATGTCCGGGCGAAACGCCGCCTATGTTTACCACTTCGGCTATTGCCAGCGTAACGCTTGATGAAAGCGGAAAAGGCGAGTTCAACTGGCAGATGAGCCCGTGTAATTTGAAAATGGCAAAAGCAATCTGATGTGATCGTAAAGTGCCCGATGGCGCAAGCTATCGGGCCTGAATTGTTCATACCTTATTGAAATTCTCCCAATAACGATGCAAATGGCATCTTTTTAGCGTTTAATCGCCGATTTGCATAAAGTTACATCTAGAAATATTCATTACCTTTTCTTGTATTTTATTTCCAGAGTTAACCACTGTGAACGCAGAATAAGAGAGTAGAAAAGAGATATTTTTTGGTCTTGATTTTATATTAATTATAGTGTTTTAATATTGTATCGGCAAAAAATAAAAATACAATCGTGTTATTTGTTGTTGGTTGTTTTTTGCTCTTTAATCATTCACTCCATGATGTGTTTATACCATATTTTAGTCATTTATCACGTAATTCCAGGGAAATTCTCAAAATGTTATTTGTTTTGTTAATCATTTAAATATTTCTAAATATTGTTGTTAGTAAATTTAAATTGTGTCACGCGCTCTATAATATCAACATGCTCGCCACGCCAAAGAATATCATCTCACGTGACCTCAGAAATCCTATTCAATGGTGGGTTATAAGCCACTGCAAATTACACTGAAAGTTATTATATTCAGTATTAATATGTCAGTTGGCTGACATTTTAATTATTTATGATTTAAGGACAAATAATGAGTAAGTTTGTAAAAGCAGCCGTCGCCACAGCAATGCTTATGGGGGCGCTGACTTCAGCATCGGTCGTAGCCGCAGGGAACAACGGTACAGTGAGATTTTTCGGTATAATTGAAGACTCTCCGTGCTCAATTGTTCCTGATGACCATAAGCTGGAAGTGGATATGGGGAGCATCGGTACCGGTTCTTTAACGGGTGGCAAAACTACCACACCAAAGGATTTCCAGATTCGTTTACAGGATTGCAATTTCAATACTGAAACAACGATGACCACGACATTTACCGGTAATCCATATTCCGGTAATCCAAATAATTACTCCCTGTCTAACCTGGATAATGGCGCCGAAGTTCCAAACGTAAGTCTGGTGATTGGCGACCAGCGTGGTAAAGGCTATGACCTGGGCAAAGGTATCGATCAGGCCATCGCAATGGACAGTTCAACGGGTAAAGGCAAACAGAAACAAACGCTGAAATTTAAAGCCTGGTTAGTAGGTGAAACTGCTGCGGTAACACCAACCCCAGCTCCGTTTGAAACGCTAACAACGTTCCAGATCACGTATCTCTAATGTGATTCCCCCATAACTGTAAAGTTATGGGGTTTTTAAATAAAAGATAATTAAAATATAATAATTACGGATGGATACGTAAATGCCCGAACATTCTTTTCTCCGTTTACGGGGGCTTTCGTGGTGGATTGCTCTGGCAATTTCCGGAAGTCCATTTTATGCCCTGGCAGATGATACCATTCAGTTTGATGCCCGATTTCTGGAGTTAAAAGGGAATACCAAAATTGATTTGGGGCGTTTTTCCCAAAAAGGTTATGTTGAACCGGGTAAATATAATTTGCAGGTTCATGTAAATAACCAATCCTTACCTGATGAATACGATATCTACTGGTACGCAGTCGAAAACAATCCTGATAAATCGTATGCCTGCTTACCGCCTGAACTGGTTGCTCAGTTAGGCTTTAAAGAAGATATCACGAAAAACTTGCAATGGATTCGTGATGGTCAGTGTCTGAATACTGAACCGTTAAATGGCATGGAAATGACTGGTGATTTAAGCCAGTCAGTTCTCGTGATTTCTTTGCCACAGGCTTATCTTGAATATACCGACAGTGAATGGGATCCACCTTCACGTTGGGATGAAGGTATTCCCGGTCTTATTGCCGATTACAGTATCAACGCCCAGACCCGGCATGAAGAGGGTGGGGATGATACTAACGATATTAGTGGTAATGGTACGGTTGGCGTTAACGTTGGCCCGTGGCGCCTGCGTGCCGACTGGCAGAGCGACTATCAGCATACCCGCAGTAACGATGATGGTGATGCTAACGATAGCGGCACGCAAAAAAACTGGGAGTGGAGCCGTTATTACGCCTGGCGCGCCTTGCCGTCATTAAAAGCCAAACTTTCGCTGGGTGAAGATTACCTCAACTCCGATATTTTTGATGGCTTTAGCTACATTGGCGGTAGCATCAGCACCGACGATCAAATGTTGCCGCCAAACCTTCGCGGCTACGCTCCGGATATTTCCGGCGTCGCACATACCTCTGCGAAAGTGACCGTAACGCAAATGGGACGCGTCCTTTATGAAACCCAGGTCCCCGCAGGCCCGTTCCGTATTCAGGATATTGGTGATTCGGTATCTGGCACGCTGCATGTCCGCATCGAAGAACAAAACGGTCAGGTGCAGGAATATGACGTCAGCACGGCTTCCATGCCGTTTCTGACCCGACCGGGTCAGGTGCGATATAAAGTGTCGATGGGGCGCCCGCAAAACTGGGATCATCACGTCGAAGGGAGTTTCTTCTCAGGAGGCGAAGCGTCATGGGGGATCGCCAATGGCTGGTCACTTTACGGCGGCGCGTTAGCGGATGAAAACTATCAATCAGCAGCAATTGGGCTTGGGCGCGATTTGGCGCTGTTCGGCGCGTTAGCGTTTGATGTTACCCACTCCCGTACTCGTTTTGACGACAACAGCGTATACGGCAACAAAACGCTGGACGGTAACTCTTATCGTGTCAGTTATGCCAAAGATTTTGATGAACTCAACAGCCGTGTGACCTTTGCCGGATATCGCTTCTCTGAAAAAAACTACATGACCATGAGCGAATACCTGGATGCCAACAACGCCGATCGGGCGCGCACGGGTAACGACAAAGAGATGTATACGGTCACTTACAACCAGAACTTCAGGGATGCGCGTGTTTCGGTCTATCTCAACTATTCCCATCACACCTACTGGGACCGCGAGGATCAAACCAACTACAACATGATGCTTTCTCATTATTTCAATATGGGAAGCATCAGAAACATGAGCGTTTCTCTGACCGGTTATCGCTATGAATACGATAACAACGCCGATAAAGGTATTTATCTTTCCTTAAGTCTGCCGTGGGGCGACAGCAGCACCATCAGTTACAACGGCAACTATGGCAGCGGTGCCGACAGCAGTCAGGCGAGTTTGTACCATCGAATTGATGATGCCAGCCACTATACGCTGAGTGCAGGCACCAGTGAAAACCACGCCAGTGTGGATGGCTATTACAGCCATGATGGCACGATGGCAAAAGTTGACCTGAGTGCCAACTATCATGAAGGGCAATACACTTCCGCGGGTATCTCTTTACAGGGCGGGGCAACGCTGACTGCTCACGGCGGCGCGCTGCATCGCACGCAGAATATGGGCGGTACGCGTCTGCTGATTGATGCCGATGGCGTTGCCAATGTACCAGTAGAAGGCAATGGTGCTGCTGTTTATACCAACATGTTTGGTAAAGCCGTGGTGGCCGATGTTAACGACTACTACCGTAATCAGGCTTATATCGATTTGAATAACCTGCCAGAAAATGCTGAGGCCACCCAGTCGGTGGTCCAGGCAACGCTAACGGAAGGTGCCATTGGTTATCGTAAATTTGCAGTGATCAGTGGGCAGAAAGCAATGGCGGTATTGCGATTGCAGGATGGTAGTCATCCGCCATTTGGTGCGGAAGTGAAAAATGTTAATAAACAGCAAGTTGGTCTGGTTGATGATGAAGGGAATGTCTATCTGGCGGGCGTTAAACCGGGTGAACGCATGACGGTATCCTGGGAGGGAGAATCCCACTGCGATATCAGTCTGCCGGACCCGCTACCGGATGATCTCTTCAATGGTTTGCTGTTGCCATGCCAGCAAATTGGGGGAAGTGCTCCCGCAATATCACATGATATTCAGCCCGTCATTCAGGTGCAGACACAACAGGTGGCACCAATGGAGCCGCCAATGTCTGTTTCATCGAATTAATAACGTGATTAAGGAATGATCCATGTCTAAACATATCTCTTCAAAAAAGATCGTCACTGCATTGACGTTGATGGCGGTGGCTGCAAGTTTTTACGCACAGGCTTCAGTGACGCCCGATCGTACACGTTTGATTTTTAACGAAAGTGAGAAATCTATTAGTGTTACCTTGCGTAATAACGATCCTAAACTTCCTTACCTGGCGCAAAGCTGGATTGAAGATGAAAAGGGTAACAAGGTGAGTTCACCATTAGCTGTTTTACCTCCTGTACAGCGTATTGATGCGATGATGAACGGTCAGGTGAAAATTCAGGGATTGCCAGATATCCACAAATTGCCTGCCGATCGCGAAACGATGTTCTACTTTAACGTTCGCGAGATTCCGCCTAAATCGAACAAAGCTAACACGCTGCAAATCGCTCTGCAGACACGAATCAAACTTTTCTGGCGTCCTAAGGCACTGGAAAAAAGCAGCACACAAACTCCCTGGCAGCATAAAGTGACCCTAACCCGCAGCGGCCAGGAATTTACCGTCAATAACCCAACGGCGTATTACGTCATCATCAGCAATGCCAGTACGCAGAAAAATGGCAATCCAGCGGCGGGTTTCTCGCCGTTGGTCATGCCGCCCAAAACCAACGCCCCGTTAAACGTGAAAATGGATAGCACACCAGTGCTGACCTATGTCAACGACTATGGCGCGCGTATGCCGCTCTTTTTTACCTGTAATGGCAACAGTTGTCAGGTTGATGAAGAACGAAGTAGCAAAGGCTGATTCCAGGAGAATCCGATGAGAAAGATGTTTCTGGTTAAATTGCTGCTGGTTTTTTGCGTGGTGAGCCATCCTGCGGTAGGTGGAGGTTCGAAATCCGTTGATCTGATATTGCGGGTGCTGGTCGATGCTCCGCCACCTTGTTCAGTAACGGGTAGTGCTGTGGAGTTTGGTGATGTGATCATCAAAAAGATCAATGGCACCAACTATCGCATGAATGCTGAGTACAAATTGGACTGTAAGGGAAGTCTAAGTGACGACCTGCAAATGCAGTTTAAGGGAACGACTACCACGATTAATGGCGAAACAGTGTTGAGTACAGGAATTTCTGGATTTGGGATTCGAATTGAAAGTGCGTCTGATAATTCGCTATTTCCGATTGGCGAAAACAACTGGACGCCTTTCAACATCAACAACCAACCGAAGCTGAAAGCGGTGCCAGTAAAAGAGAGCGGTGTATCACTCGCGGCATCGGAATTTAACGCCAGTATGACGATGGTGGTGGATTACCAATGAAACGACTCGTTTTTTTTGTGATTTGTGGTTGCTGTTGCGTGGTACAGGCGGCGACACCAGACATTACTTTTCACGGAACTTTGGTATCACCGCCAGTTTGTACCATTAGCGGCGGGAAAACCATTGAAGTGGATTTTGGCGACATCCTTATTAATGACATTGACGGCGTTAACTTTCTTCAGACTGTACCCTATGAGATCACCTGTGATTCTGGTGTTCGAGATGCGGTTTGGGAAATGACACTGACCTGGAAGGGGACACCTACCAATTACAATACGTCGGCGGTCCAGACCAGCGTTACTGACCTGGGCATTGAAATGCAACAAAACGGCAGTCCGTTTGAGCTGGATAAGCCTCTGAGTATTGATCCTGCCAGCCCCCCAACGCTCAAGGCGGTACCGGTGAAAGCCAGCGACGCGGCGTTGGGAGACGGAGCATTTTCCGCTTATGCCACGCTACAGGTGGATTACCAATGAAAACACCAGAATATGTTCTCGCAACACTGCTGGGGAGTTTAATGCTGACCTGGGCGACGACGGTGCAGGCGACTGATAACCTGCATTTTTACGGTAATCTATTGAATAAAACCTGTACGCCAGTAGAGACACAAGGATTGCTGGCAGAAGTGCAGTTTCCTACGGTGAGTACACAAGATTTAATGGTCGCCGGGCAGTCGGCCCGCCAGCCTGTAGTTTTTCAACTGAAAGACTGTAAGGGGCCAACCTCATACAACGTAAAGGTAACCTTGACCGGCACGGAAGATAGCGAACAGCCGGGTATTCTGGCGCTGGATGCGTCATCGGGTGCGCAGGGAGTAGGTATAGGTATGGAAAAAAACGACGGCACACCTGTCGCCATCAACAGTACTATTGGTGCGACCTTTGTACTTAATAATGGCAGCAATAGCTTAAATTTTCGCGCCTGGTTACAGGCAAAAAGCGGTCGTGATGTGACTCCCGGTAATTTTACCGCTCAGCTAACCGCAACGTTTGAGTACCTTTAAAATGAAAAAATTACGCTATTTTTTTTGCTTATTTGTATTGATGTTACCTACCGCGATGGCATCAATAACGTTTCGTGATATGCACACCGACATGGGTTATGCCGGTAACTTTAATACCTCAATCTGGTATGAACTTAATGTTCAAACCTCATCAGGTGTATATCAGGGAGAATATCACCGGGATGGTTATATTCTTCTGGCCGGAGATATTCCGAATATATCCTGGAATGGGCCAGGGCCAGCACCCAAAATTAATGTGAAAAGTGGGGAATCTATTGATTCATCGAATTGTCCAGGGCTGCCGGCATCGGGAGAATTTACTTGTAACAAGGTGATCATGGACATCATCGTTGAAGGAGATCCTGGTGGCTGTCCCTGGATAGTGACCAGTAATATCAAATCACAATCAAGAAGAAGTGGTGTTGTTTATATGGGACCTTCGACTTTTAACTCCACATGTCCGCCGATTCCTTTAGACCCTTATGATGTTTCATGGAGCCCAAATTCGGTAGTACGTAGCAAGCTATTATCATTGAAATCCACTGGAGGGGTAATCGAAAATACACTCCCCACCTTTTTGATGAAGGATGGCAAGTTGTGTGATGGTAGCCAATTTGACGATCGTGGCGCATATTGTCGCTTTGTATCGCAAATGATCACTTTTACGTCATATGGTTGTACCGATAACAAAGTGACAACCATACCAAACCGACATGCGATAACTGACAAGCAACTGCACGATATTGTGGTACGTGTCGATACCACTACACCGCAACCTATAGATTCCACTTGCCGATTCCAGTATGTGCTGAATATGTTGTAGCGACCAAACCGGATACGGCGTTTATGCCGTATCCGGTTTTGCGTTCAGGGCAACTCAGGCGGCAGCCACTCTTCCACCTCAATCAACACCAATAACGCCGCATCACCACCGTACTCTTTGGGGGCCTGGTGAAACGCCATCACATGCGGATGTTGCGCAAGCCACAGCGGTGTTTGTTGCTTCAAAATATGCTTACCATGCCCATGCATCACACAGGCGCAAAACACATGTTCACGGCGGCAGGCGGCAATCAACGCGCCCAGTTCCTGTTTGGCTTGTAGCTGCGTCAGACCATGCAAATCAAGAAACAACTCCGGCGAATAATCACCGCGGCGCAACTTCTTCGCCTCAAAATGACTCACATCCGGGCGGACATATTTCACCGGACCTTCGGTATTCAATAACGGCTGAAACTCATCTGAGAAATAATGGCTGGCATCGGCCTGCTCCTGAATCAACCGTTTCACCGGCACTTCGCTGACTTTTTTACGCTGTGGTCGATGGACAATCGTATCTTGCTTTATCTTGCGAGTCCCCGCCATCAACTGGCGAAACAGAGCCTGGTCCTCCTCGCTAAGTGTTGTTTTCTTTTTCATTGATGTGTCTCTATTTCTAATTTCCCTACAGTTTACCCGACTCGTCGCGCAATCGATCGTTTTAAACGTATTTTTCCTCACTCACCGCGCGTGAATGCTGATTTATCGTCATCTTCATGGCAAACTAGCCGCCGAAATTATTGCGATCATGCCCTGGAGGAATACGTGGATAAAATTTTCGTTGATGAAGCAGTAAATGAGCTGCAAACCATTCAGGACATGTTGCGCTGGTCGGTTAGCCGCTTCAGCGCGGCAAATATCTGGTACGGTCACGGCACCGATAACCCGTGGGATGAAGCCGTACAGCTGGTGTTGCCGTCGCTCTACCTGCCGCTGGATATTCCGGAAGATATGCGCAATGCGCGTCTGACCTCCAGCGAAAAACACCGCATTGTTGAGCGCGTGATCCGCCGCGTCAACGAGCGCATTCCGGTGGCTTACCTGACCAACAAAGCGTGGTTCTGCGGCCATGAATTTTACGTCGATGAACGCGTGCTGGTGCCGCGCTCGCCGATTGGTGAACTGATCAACAATAAATTTGCCGGACTCATCAGTAAACAACCGCAGCATATTTTAGATATGTGTACCGGGAGCGGCTGCATCGCTATTGCTTGCGCTTATGCTTTCCCGGAAGCGGAAGTCGACGCGGTGGACATCTCTCCAGACGCGCTGGCGGTTGCCGAACAGAACATCGAAGAACACGGTCTGATCCACAACGTCATCCCGATTCGTTCCGATCTGTTCCGTGATTTACCGAAAGTGCAGTACGGCCTGATCGTCACCAACCCGCCGTATGTCGATGCGGAAGATATGTCCGACCTGCCAAATGAATACCGTCACGAGCCGGAACTGGGCCTGGCGTCTGGTACCGACGGCCTGAAACTGACGCGCCGCATTCTCGGTAACGCGGCAGATTATCTTGCTGATGATGGTGTGCTGATTTGTGAAGTCGGCAACAGCATGGTACATCTTATGGAACAATATCCGGATGTTCCGTTCACCTGGCTGGAGTTTGATAACGGCGGCGACGGTGTGTTTATGCTCACCAAAGCGCAGCTTATTGCCGCACGTGAACATTTCGCGATTTATAAAGATTAAATAAACACGCAAACACAACAATAACGGAGCCGTGATGGCTGGAAACACAATTGGACAACTCTTTCGCGTAACCACCTTCGGCGAATCGCACGGGCTGGCGCTCGGTTGCATCGTCGATGGTGTTCCGCCAGGCATTCCGCTGACGGAAGCGGATCTGCAACACGATCTTGACCGCCGCCGCCCTGGGACATCGCGCTATACCACCCAGCGCCGCGAGCCGGATCAGGTCAAAATTCTCTCCGGTGTTTTTGAAGGTGTGACCACCGGCACCAGCATTGGCCTACTCATAGAAAATACCGACCAGCGTTCTCAGGATTACAGCGCAATTAAGGACGTTTTCCGTCCAGGCCATGCCGATTACACCTACGAACAAAAATACGGTTTGCGCGACTATCGCGGCGGTGGACGCTCTTCCGCCCGTGAAACCGCCATGCGCGTGGCGGCAGGGGCTATTGCCAAAAAATATCTCGCCGAGAAATTTGGCATTGAAATCCGCGGCTGCCTGACCCAGATGGGCGACATTCCGCTGGAAATCAAAGACTGGTCGCAGGTCGAGCAAAATCCGTTCTTCTGCCCGGACCCGGACAAAATCGAAGCCTTAGATGAACTGATGCGCGCACTGAAAAAAGAGGGCGACTCCATCGGCGCGAAAGTCACCGTTGTTGCCAGTGGCGTCCCCGCCGGACTTGGCGAGCCGGTCTTTGACCGCCTGGATGCCGACATCGCCCATGCGCTGATGAGCATCAACGCGGTGAAAGGCGTGGAAATCGGTGATGGTTTTGACGTGGTGGCGCTGCGCGGCAGCCAGAACCGTGACGAAATCACCAAAGACGGTTTCCAGAGCAACCATGCGGGCGGCATTCTTGGCGGTATCAGCAGCGGGCAGCAAATCATTGCCCATATGGCGCTGAAACCGACCTCCAGCATTACCGTGCCGGGGCGCACCATTAACCGCTTTGGCGAAGAAGTTGAGATGATCACCAAAGGCCGTCACGATCCTTGTGTCGGGATCCGCGCGGTGCCGATCGCTGAAGCGATGCTGGCGATCGTTTTAATGGATCACCTGTTACGGCAGCGGGCGCAAAATGCCGATGTGAAGACTGATATTCCACGCTGGTAAAAAATGAACAAAACTGCGATTGCGCTGCTGGCCCTGCTTGCCAGTAGCGTCAGCCAGGCAGCTACGCCGTGGCAAAAAATAACCCAACCTGTGCCGGGTAGCGCACAATCGATAGGTAGTTTCTCCAATGGTTGTATCGTCGGCGCTGACACGCTGCCGATACAGTCCGAACATTATCAGGTCATGCGTACCGATCAGCGTCGCTACTTCGGTCACCCGGACCTGGTGATGTTTATCCAGCGTCTGAGTAGCCAGGTGAGCAATCTGGGCATGGGTACGGTGTTGATTGGCGATATGGGAATGCCCGCTGGTGGGCGTTTCAACGGCGGTCACGCCAGCCACCAGACCGGACTGGATGTCGATATCTTCCTGCAACTGCCGAAAACACGCTGGACCTCCGCGCAACTCTTGCGCCCGCAAGCGTTAGATTTGGTTTCCCGCGACGGTAAACACGTTGTCCCCACGTTGTGGAAGCCAGAAATTTTCAGCTTGATCAAGCTCGCCGCCCAGGACAAAGACGTCACGCGCATTTTTGTTAATCCGGCGATTAAACAACAACTTTGCCTTGATGCGGGCACCGATCGCGACTGGTTGCGCAAAGTGCGACCCTGGTTCCAGCATCGTGCGCATATGCATGTACGATTACGTTGTCCTGCCGATAGTCTGGAGTGTGAAGATCAACCTTTACCGCCACCAGGCGATGGTTGCGGGGCAGAACTGCAAAGCTGGTTTGAACCTCCAAAACCGGGAACAACAAAGCCTGAGAAGAAGACACCGCCTCCGTTGCCGCCTTCCTGCCAGGCGCTACTGGATGAGCACGTGATCTAATGGAAACGTTTAATAGCCTGTTTATGGTTTCCCCGCTGCTGCTGGGCGTCCTCTTTTTTGTCGCCATGCTGGCGGGATTTATCGACTCGATTGCCGGTGGCGGTGGGTTACTCACCATTCCGGCATTGATGGCGGCGGGGATGTCTCCCGCTAACGCGCTGGCAACCAATAAGCTGCAAGCCTGCGGTGGCTCTATTTCCGCCACTATCTACTTTATTCGCCGCAAAGTGGTTAGTTTAAGCGATCAGAAACTCAATATCGCCATGACCTTTGTCGGCTCAATGAGTGGCGCACTGCTGGTGCAATATGTTCAGGCCGATATATTACGGCAGATATTGCCCATCCTCGTGATTTGCATCGGCCTCTATTTCTTGCTGATGCCAAAGCTGGGTGAAGAAGATCGCCAGCGCCGGATGTACGGTTTACCCTTCGCGTTAATTGCCGGTGGCTGTGTCGGTTTTTACGATGGATTCTTTGGGCCAGCTGCCGGATCGTTTTACGCGCTGGCCTTCGTTACGCTGTGCGGATTCAACCTCGCCAAAGCCACGGCTCACGCCAAATTACTTAATGCAACGTCAAACATCGGCGGTTTGCTGCTGTTTATTCTCGGCGGCAAAGTGATTTGGGCGACGGGATTTGTGATGCTGGTGGGGCAGTTCCTCGGCGCGCGCATGGGTTCACGACTGGTGTTGAGCAAAGGACAAAAGCTGATCCGCCCGATGATCGTTATCGTCTCGGCGGTGATGAGTGCCAAATTACTTTATGATAGCCACGGACAGGAGATCCTCCACTGGTTGGGGATGAACTAATGAACAGTACACACCACTATGAGCAGTTGATTGAAATTTTTAATAGCTGCTTTGCCGATGAATTTAATACCCGTCTGATTAAAGGCGACGACGAACCGATCTATCTTCCTGCTGATGCGGAAGTACCGTATAACCGAATCGTCTTTGCTCATGGCTTTTATGCCAGCGCAATTCATGAGATTTCGCACTGGTGTATTGCCGGGAAAGCGCGCCGTGAGCTGGTTGATTTCGGCTACTGGTATTGCCCGGACGGTCGCGATGCCCAAACGCAAAGTCAGTTTGAAGATGTTGAAGTGAAGCCGCAGGCGCTCGACTGGTTGTTCTGCGTGGCGGCGGGATATCCGTTTAACGTCAGTTGCGACAATCTGGAAGGGGATTTCGAACCGGATCGCGTGGTGTTTCAACGGCGAGTACATGCGCAGGTGATGGATTATCTGGCTAACGGTATTCCAGAACGTCCGGCACGCTTAATTAAAGCATTACAAAATTATTATCACACGCCGGAACTTACGGCGGAACAATTCCCGTGGCCGGAAGCGCTCAACTGAAGCCGGCGCCACGTTTTACAATGAGGAAAGAAGATGATCGCGGAGTTTGAATCACGCATTCTGGCATTAATCGACGGTATGGTTGACCATGCCAGTGATGATGAGTTGTTTGCCAGTGGGTATTTGCGTGGCCACCTGACATTAGCCATCGCAGAACTGGAAAGTGGTGATGACCACTCCGCTCAGGCGGTGCATACGACCGTTAGCCAGAGTCTGGAAAAAGCCATTGGTGCTGGTGAATTGTCGCCGCGTGACCAGGCGCTGGTAACCGATATGTGGGAACACCTGTTTCAGCAGGCGTCACAGCAGTAAGTTGTTGGCGTCTGGAGCACCATGCCTGATGCGACGCTTATCGCGTCTTATCAGGCCTACAGGTCACACGAGGTCGGATAAGGCGTTTACGCCGCATCCGACATTGGGAGCACCATGCCTGATGCGACGCTTATCGCGTCTTATCAGGTCTACACGTCACACGTAGGTCGGATAAGGCGTTCACGTCGCATCCGACATTGGGAGCACCATGCCTGATGCGACGCTTACAGTGTCTTATCAGGCCTACACGTCACACGTAGGTCGGATAAGGCGTTTACGCCGCATCCGACAAACAATGCCAAAGCAGATTACCCCGCCTTAACCGCTTTACCTTTCAACAACTTCCGCACCCATAACCTATTCGGATTTAACGCCGCCAGCGTACTGGCATCCATCGGAATCGGTTCTTCACTCATCTGTGCCGCCAGAATTTCGGCGCACAGTGGGGCAGAACACAAACCACGCGAACCCAAAGCAGCAAGCATAAAGAGATCGTCATAAATCGGCGCGCTTACCGCCTCATCTTTCTGCTCCGCCAGCGACGCATATTCCACGAGTGTAGCGTCATAATCAGGCACGTTGCCTACCATTGGCAGATGATCGCGAGTGGCACAACGCACACCGCAGCGCGCCTCTTTATCACTGACATCAACCTCTTTTGCCCACTGTGCCAGGGGGAAACAATCAATCAATCGCTGGCGATTCTGCAGCTGATCTTCCTCACTGTATGCCGTCTCTTCGCTACCACGGTGGTAACTGGCACCAATACAATGGTGTTGATTCGCCGGATTTTGCGGCGTGAGATAACCGTCATAGCACAGCACTTGCTTCAGCTTCGCCAGTTCCGGCGTTGTCGGAATATGGCTGACCTGACCGGCAACCGAATATACTGGCAGAGATGATGTTTGGCTGAAACCGCTGATTTGATGCCCGTTCGCCAGTACCACCACGTTATGCGTCGCGTGCTGATCACCTGCAAAATTCAACAACCAACCGTCATCCTTACGGGATAAATCCTGTAACTGATGTTGATAACGAATCTGCAAACCTTGCTGTTGCGCCAGTTCCAGCACATTACGGGTCAGTTCTGCTGGACACAGCCAACCACCTTGCGGATAAGTAATACCGCTGCAATTTGTCGCAACGCCCGTAATTTGTTCAACCGCATTAGCCTCAACGGCTACAGCCAGCTCTGCGGGTAAATCCATCGACAGCATCTGTGCGATTTTATGCTGGCTTTTCTCATCCCAGCCTAACTGCGTTACGCCGCACCAGTCATGATCAAATTTAACGGGTAATTGGTCGTAAAGCCGACGAGCAAAAGTAAACGCATTAGAGAAAAAGCGGTTTAGCGCCTCATCGTGTTTACTTAAGAGCGGATACAGCGCCCCCTGACGATTGCCGGAAGCACCCAGCGCGGGGGCATCATCCGCACAATAAAGCGTTACCTGCCAGCCGCGACGTAATAGCGCCAGCGACAACAACGCGCTGGCAATACCGCCGCCGATAATCGCTGCTTCCCGTTTGCGGCTGCCCGTACGATTAAACCACGGCGTGGAGCAGGGGAGGGGTAATGTCTGTTCCATCACCCCGCAAAGCATTTCCCGTTTGCGCCCAAAGCCCTTACGTTTTTGCATGGTGAATCCGGCTTCCTGCAAACCGCGGCGGACAAAACCAGCAGAAGTAAATGTCGCCAGCGTGCCGCTCGGACGCGCCAGTCGTGCCATGGCGTTAAACAGATTTTGCGTCCACATATCCGGGTTTTTCGCTGGCGCAAAGCCGTCCAGAAACCAGGCATCTACTTTTTGATTTAGCGAATCGTCCAGTTGGCTGGTCAGTTCGTTTATATCGCCAAACCATAAATCTAGCGTTACGCGGCCTTCATCGAGCAATAAACGATGGCAACCGGGCAGGGGCAAAGGCCACTGTGTCTGAAGCTGTTCCGCCCACGGCGCAAGTTCCGGCCAGTGTTGGTGCGCTAACGCTAAATCAGCACGAGTGAGGGGAAATTTCTCAAAACTAATGAAATGTAAGCGTTGTAATTGCGCCTGTGGATGCGCTTCGCGAAACTGATCAAATGCCTGCCATAGCGTCAGGAAGTTTAATCCGGTGCCGAAGCCGCTCTCTGCTACCACAAACAGAGGATGTGGATGCTCAGGAAAGCGTGCCTCTAATTGGTTACCCCCAAGAAAAACATAACGCGTCTCTTCCAGTCCGTTATCGTTGGAAAAATAGACATCGTCAAAATCTCGGGAAACAGGTGTACCCTCAGCATTAAATTCAAGGTTGGCAGGTTGTATGGAGTAGTGTTTCACGTAAGTTACTCGTCTTACAGGCGGTGGCTCGATCTTAGCGATGTGTGCCAGGCTGCGCAAATTTCTCTATTAATTGGCTGATCGGACTTGTTCGGCGTACAAGTGTACGCTATTGTGCATTCGAAACTTACTCTATGTGCGACTTACAGAGGTATTGAATGAAACGTGCAGTGATTACTGGCCTGGGCATTGTTTCCAGCATCGGTAATAACCAGCAGGAAGTCCTGGCATCTCTGCGTGAAGGACGCTCAGGGATCACTTTCTCTCAGGAGCTGAAGGATTCCGGCATGCGTAGCCACGTTTGGGGCAACGTAAAACTGGATACCACTGGCCTCATTGACCGCAAAGTTGTGCGCTTTATGAGCGACGCATCCATTTATGCATTCCTTTCTATGGAGCAGGCAATTGCAGATGCTGGCCTCTCCCCGGAAGCTTACCAGAATAACCCGCGCGTTGGCCTGATTGCAGGTTCCGGCGGCGGCTCTCCGCGTTTCCAGGTGTTCGGCGCTGACGCAATGCGCGGCCCGCGCGGCCTGAAAGCGGTTGGCCCGTATGTGGTCACTAAAGCGATGGCATCTGGCGTTTCTGCCTGCCTCGCCACGCCGTTCAAAATCCACGGCGTTAACTACTCCATCAGCTCCGCGTGTGCGACTTCCGCACACTGTATCGGTAACGCAGTAGAGCAGATCCAACTGGGCAAACAAGACATCGTGTTTGCTGGTGGCGGTGAAGAGCTGTGCTGGGAAATGGCTTGCGAATTCGACGCAATGGGCGCGCTGTCTACCAAATACAACGACACCCCGGAAAAAGCCTCCCGTACTTATGACGCTCACCGTGACGGTTTCGTTATCGCTGGCGGCGGCGGTATGGTGGTGGTCGAAGAACTGGAACACGCGTTGGCACGTGGTGCTCATATCTACGCTGAAATCGTTGGCTACGGCGCAACGTCTGATGGCGCAGACATGGTTGCTCCGTCTGGCGAAGGCGCAGTGCGCTGCATGAAGATGGCGATGCACGGTGTTGATACCCCAATCGACTACCTGAACTCCCACGGTACTTCGACTCCGGTTGGCGACGTGAAAGAGCTGGCGGCTATCCGTGAAGTGTTCGGCGATAAGAGCCCGGCGATTTCTGCAACCAAAGCAATGACCGGTCACTCTCTGGGTGCTGCTGGCGTACAGGAAGCTATCTACTCTCTGCTGATGCTGGAACACGGTTTTATCGCCCCGAGCATCAACATTGAAGAGCTGGACGAGCAGGCTGCGGGTCTGAACATCGTGACCGAAACGACCGATCGCGAACTGACCACCGTGATGTCTAACAGCTTCGGCTTCGGCGGCACCAACGCCACGCTGGTAATGCGTAAGCTGAAAGATTAATTCGGAGTAGGTCGGATAGGACGCGTCAGCGTCGCATCCGACGATACGCGGCAATGCTGCCTCCAGCACTAAAGAATAAGGGAACCCGATGGTTCCCTTTTTCACATCATTGACAATCGCCGCCTGTTCCAGGCAAACTTCCCGCTTTGTCGATTTCCTTCTGAAAAGACGTACGCGTTAAATCCTGCCAACGCACCGTAACCCTGAAAACCAGAGAGATGAGACGGGGAGACTCCTCGCCTTGCGCTGCATTCTGGAGTAATGCATGACTGCTGTAAGCCAAACAGAAACACGATCTTCTGCCAATTTTTCGCTCTTCCGCATCGCTTTTGCGGTTTTTCTCACCTACATGACCGTAGGGCTGCCGTTGCCGGTTATCCCGCTGTTTGTTCATCATGAACTGGGCTATGGCAACACCATGGTCGGGATTGCCGTCGGCATTCAGTTTCTGGCTACGGTGCTGACGCGTGGCTACGCCGGACGACTGGCCGATCAATATGGTGCAAAACGCTCGGCGCTTCAGGGCATGTTCGCCTGTGGTCTGGCTGGCGGCGCGCTGCTGCTGGCGGCGCTTTTGCCTGTCTCCGCACCGATTAAATTTGCTCTGCTGGTCGTCGGGCGTTTGATTCTTGGTTTTGGCGAAAGCCAGTTGCTGACGGGCGCTTTGACCTGGGGATTGGGCATTGTCGGGCCGAAACACTCAGGCAAAGTGATGTCGTGGAACGGGATGGCGATTTATGGCGCACTGGCGGTGGGCGCACCGCTTGGCTTGTTGATTCATAGCCATTACGGTTTTGCCGCACTGGCGCTTACGACAATGGCATTGCCTTTACTGGCGTGGGCTTGTAACGGCACAGTCCGCAAAGTACCGGCAATGGCGGGAGAACGTCCATCGCTGTGGAGCGTTGTCGGACTTATCTGGAAACCGGGTCTTGGTCTGGCGCTTCAGGGCGTTGGCTTTGCGGTTATCGGAACCTTTGTATCGCTCTACTTTGCCAGCAAAGGATGGGCGATGGCAGGTTTTACACTCACCGCATTTGGCGGCGCATTTGTCGTGATGCGCGTGATGTTCGGCTGGATGCCAGACCGTTTTGGCGGCGTGAAAGTGGCGATTGTCTCTTTGCTTGTCGAAACGGTAGGTTTGTTGCTGCTCTGGCAAGCGCCTGGCGCGTGGGTGGCATTAGCTGGTGCGGCGTTAACCGGGGCAGGGTGTTCACTTATCTTCCCGGCGCTTGGTGTGGAAGTGGTTAAGCGCGTTCCGTCTCAGGTTCGCGGTACTGCGCTCGGCGGTTATGCGGCGTTTCAGGATATCGCCCTCGGTGTTTCCGGGCCACTGGCAGGTGTCCTGGCGACCACATTTGGCTACTCGTCGGTATTCCTTGCCGGGGCGATATCGGCGGTGCTGGGGATTATCGTGACGATACTGTCATTTCGTCGTGGTTAACTCAATAACCAGACCAACATCACGATGATGGCGGTCAGCAATATCCACAGGCTGGGGCGCATGGCCATTTCTTGCATCGTGTTAATGAATGGCGTAAAGGGATTGAGTAACGGTTGAATATCTCGCGGTTCAATCCCATTCACCCGCCGTTGATAAAGCTGGTTGAGGATATCCTCGGCCTGTGCGGAAGTCAGGGCTGATTGCTGAGAAAGGCCATATTTTTGCTCAACATAGCTCGATAATACTGTCAACTCGCTGGCATCCAGTGGCTGTTTTAGCGCCATCTGAAGCGACTCCAGCGTCGGTGTATTTTGCTGACTTAACACCTGGCGTGCCTGCAACCAGGTAACCAGGTGGGTAAACATTTTGGCCGGGATCAACTCACCATTTTTTACCCCAGAAAGTTCCAGCATAGATTGCCAAATCTGTTTGCTGGGTTCTCCTGTTGCCGCCGCGAGTTTAGTCACCAGTTGCTTAAGCGTATTGTGTTCTGCCGGTAGCAAAGGGCGATCGGTCGCCTGGCGCTGTTGCGGCTGCGGGATAACCATCTTCCCTTCCTGTAACAGCGTCAGGACGGTTTTTAATTGCTCCGGTGAGAGTTGATTCAGCGGCGTCTGACCAAAGTTATGACGAATGTAATCTGTGACCGCCTGACGATTATTCCCCAGCCGTAAATACTCGCTCAATTGCGCCAAAAGCTGGCGGACAGAATGGCTTTCTTGCGCGGCCAGTAAACGTTGTGCAAGGTTTTGTTCTGCGGCGGGGAAATTGCGTGAAAGTAACGGTGAATCGCCCGGCAGACCGATGTCGTGCTTTATACCGGCCCACAATTCCGCGCTCTGCTGTTGCGTCAGCGAAGTCACTTTGGTTATCAAACTTTCCAGCACTGTACGTTGTAAGCTGGATAAAGGCTGATTGCCTGCGCCAGACGACAGTTTATCCCCCTGACCCGGTGGTTGCCCAGGAGGGGCGGAAATTGGTTGTATCATTACGTATCCTTATACCTGAAATCATCGCAAGTATGCCTGGCCGCGAGATTATGGCACACTTGTCCGGTTAACTCTCGTTCTCATACAGGTACCACAAACGTGAAAATCCTTGTTGATGAAAATATGCCTTATGCCCGCGAATTATTTAGTCGTCTGGGGGAGGTGAAAGCGGTTCCGGGGCGTCCAATTCCAGTTGCTGAACTGGATGATGCAGATGCTTTGATGGTGCGTTCGGTCACGAAAGTGAATGAATCTTTGCTGGCAGGAAAACCGGTAAAATTTATTGGCACCGCGACCGCGGGGACGGACCATGTCGATGAAGCGTGGTTAAAGCAGGCGGGAATTGGTTTTTCTGCTGCACCTGGCTGCAATGCGATTGCGGTAGTGGAATATGTTTTCTCGTCACTGCTGATGCTTGCTGAACGCGATGGATTTTCACTGCACGAGCGTACCGTGGGGATCGTGGGCGTCGGCAACGTCGGGCGACGGTTACAGACACGGCTGGAAGCGTGGGGGATCAAAACATTGCTTTGCGATCCACCACGCGCCGATCGTGGGGATGAGGGGGATTTCCGTCCTCTTGATGAACTGGTCGCGCAAGCAGACATTCTGACTTTCCATACGCCACTCTTTAAAGATGGTCCGTACAAAACGCGGCATCTGGCGGATGAAAAACTGATTCGCAGCCTGAAGCCGGGGGCAATTCTGATTAACGCCTGCCGTGGTGCCGTTGTCGATAATACCGCACTGCTGACCTGCCTGAATGAAGGTCAGAAGTTAAGCGTGGTGCTGGATGTCTGGGAAGGCGAGCCAGAACTCAACGTCGAGCTGCTGCAAAAAGTGGATATCGGCACGCCGCATATCGCGGGCTATACCCTCGAAGGTAAAGCGCGTGGCACAACGCAAGTGTTTGAAGCCTACAGCAAGTTTATTGGTCATGAACAGCACGTGGCGTTGGATACTTTACTGCCCGCGCCGGAGTTTGGCCGCATCACGCTGCATGGTCCGATCGATCAGCCGACGCTAAAAAGGCTGGTGCATTTGGTGTATGATGTGCGCCGCGACGATGCGCCGTTGCGTAAAGTCGCCGGAATACCGGGTGAGTTCGATAAACTGCGCAAAAATTACCTTGAGCGCCGTGAATGGTCGTCTCTGTATGTGATTTGTAATGACGCCAGTGCGGCATCATTACTGTGTAAACTGGGTTTTAACGCCGTTCATCATCCGGCTCGTTAATCTCTTCTTCATGCTCTCTGCTGTAACATAGGCAGGGAGCTTTGCATTTTCTGGAGTAAACCACCATGTCTGAAGGCTGGAACATTGCCGTCCTGGGCGCAACTGGCGCTGTGGGCGAAGCCCTGATTGAAACGCTGGCTGAACGTCAGTTCCCGGTTGGGGAAATTTATGCACTGGCACGTAACGAAAGCGCAGGCGAACATCTGCGCTTTGGTGGTAAGACAATCACCGTGCAGGATGCTGCCGAATTTGACTGGACGCAGGCGCAACTGGCGTTTTTTGTCGCAGGCAAAGAAGCGACCGCGACCTGGGTTGAAGAAGCAACCAACTCAGGCTGCCTGGTTATCGACAGCAGCGGATTGTTTGCTCTCGAACCCGACGTACCGCTGGTGGTGCCGGAAGTAAACCCGTTTGTACTTGCTGATTACCGTAACCGTAATGTCATCGCCGTACCGGACAGCCTGACCAGCCAGCTGCTGGCTTCTCTGAAACCGTTAATCGATCAGGGCGGGTTGTCGCGTATTAGCGTTACCAGCCTGATTTCAGCCTCCGCACAGGGCAAAAAAGCGGTCGATGCGTTAGCGGGGCAGAGTGCGAAATTGCTCAACGGCATTCCGATTGACGAAGAAGATTTCTTCGGACGTCAGCTGGCGTTCAACATGCTGCCGTTACTGCCGGACAGGGAAGGTAGCGTGCGCGAAGAACGTCGTATCATCGATGAAGTGCGCAAAATCATGCAGGACGAAGGGCTGATGATTTCGGCAAGCGTCGTGCAGGCACCGGTATTTTACGGTCACGCTCAGATGGTTAACTTTGAAGCTCTGCGTCCGCTGGCGGCAGAAGAAGCGCGTGATGCGTTTGCTCAGGGCGAAGATATTGTGCTCTCTGAAGAGAACGAATTCCCGACTCAGGTAGGGGATGCTTCGGGTACGCCGCATCTTTCTGTGGGCTGCGTGCGCAATGATTACGGTATTCCAGAGCAAATCCAGTTCTGGTCGGTGGCCGATAACGTCCGTTTTGGCGGCGCACTGATGGCAGTGAAAATCGCCGAGAAACTGGTGCAGGAGTATCTGTACTAATGTCCGACCAGCAACAACCGCCAGTTTATAAAATTGCGCTGGGCATTGAGTACGACGGCAGTAGGTATTACGGCTGGCAACGGCAGAACGAAGTCCGCAGTGTGCAGGAGAAGCTGGAAAAGGCGCTCTCCCAGGTGGCGAACGAGCCCATCACCGTCTTCTGCGCCGGGCGTACTGACGCAGGCGTACATGGCACCGGGCAGGTAGTGCATTTCGAAACCACCGCGCAGCGCAAAGACGCCGCGTGGACATTAGGCGTAAATGCGAATTTACCTGGTGACATCGCCGTGCGTTGGGTTAAAGCTGTACCTGATGATTTTCATGCCCGATTTAGCGCCACGGCTCGCCGTTATCGCTACATCATCTACAATCATCGGCTGCGCCCGGCGGTGTTGAGTAAAGGTGTGACCCACTTCTACGAACCGCTGGATGCCGAACGGATGCATCGGGCTGCGCAATGCTTGTTGGGCGAGAATGATTTCACCTCATTTCGCGCGGTGCAGTGCCAGTCCCGAACGCCGTGGCGCAACGTTATGCATATTAACGTCACGCGACATGGTCCTTATGTGGTGGTAGATATCAAAGCGAATGCCTTTGTACATCATATGGTGAGGAATATTGTCGGTAGCCTGATGGAAGTAGGCGCCCACAACCAGCCAGAGAGTTGGATAGCAGAGCTGTTAGCGGCAAAGGACAGAACGTTGGCGGCAGCAACGGCGAAAGCGGAAGGGCTGTATCTGGTTGCGGTAGATTACCCTGACCGATTTGATCTTCCAAAACCGCCAATGGGCCCGCTGTTTCTGGCGGACTAATGAGAATAATGCTCTAAAAATTTCAGGCTGTAGCCAATGCAGTTACAGCCTGAGAAATGAAGAGTACAAGGCATAGGCAATTATGGACCTGATTTATTTCCTCATCGATTTTATTTTGCATATTGATGTGCATCTGGCGGAACTGGTCGCAGAGTACGGCGTCTGGGTTTATGCCATTCTGTTTTTGATTCTGTTCTGTGAAACCGGGCTTGTGGTAACGCCATTCCTGCCTGGTGATTCGTTGCTGTTTGTCGCTGGCGCGTTGGCATCTCTGGAGACTAATGATCTCAACGTCCATATGATGGTGGTACTGATGTTGATTGCTGCAATTGTGGGTGATGCGGTCAACTACACCATTGGGCGGTTATTTGGTGACAAACTGTTCAGTAATCCGGATTCGAAAATTTTCCGTCGTAGTTATCTTGATAAGACTCATCAGTTTTACGAGAGACATGGCGGCAAAACAATTATTCTCGCCCGTTTTGTACCGATCGTCAGAACGTTCGCGCCGTTCGTTGCGGGAATGGGCCACATGTCGTATCGTCATTTCGCCGCTTTTAACGTGATTGGTGCACTGTTGTGGGTACTGATTTTTACCTACGCAGGTTATTTCTTCGGCACGCTCCCTTTCATTCAGAGTAACCTTAAACTGATGATTGTTGGCATTATTTTTGTTTCAATATTGCCTGGGGTTTTCGAATTTATTCGTCACAAACGCGCAGCGGCACGCGCCGCAAAATAAAAAGTAACTCCGCGGTTCGACCACTTTTTTATCCAAAGTTTCGGGCTGTTATGTTTTAATGTGCAACATTCATGGTCTGTTGGGGGCAAAAATGGCATTATGCGTCCCCAAAGATAAAACTGGCATCGAACCAGGTTCAGACAGAAAGGTCCCTAATGAGCTGGATTGAACGAATTAAAAGCAACATTACTCCCACCCGCAAGGCGAGCATTCCTGAAGGTGTGTGGACTAAGTGTGATAGCTGCGGTCAGGTTTTATACCGCGCTGAACTGGAACGTAATCTTGAGGTCTGTCCGAAGTGTGACCATCACATGCGTATGTCGGCGCGTAACCGCCTGCATAGCTTGTTAGATGAAGGCAGCCTTGTGGAGCTGGGTAGCGAGCTTGAGCCGAAAGATGTGCTGAAGTTCCGTGACTCCAAAAAGTATAAAGACCGTCTGGCCTCTGCGCAGAAAGAAACCGGCGAAAAAGACGCGCTGGTGGTGATGAAAGGCACTCTGTACGGTATGCCGGTTGTCGCTGCGGCATTCGAATTCGCCTTTATGGGCGGTTCAATGGGTTCAGTGGTTGGCGCTCGTTTCGTGCGTGCCGTTGAGCAAGCGCTGGAAGATAATTGCCCGCTGATCTGCTTCTCCGCTTCTGGTGGCGCACGTATGCAGGAAGCGTTAATGTCGCTGATGCAGATGGCGAAAACCTCTGCGGCACTGGCGAAAATGCAGGAGCGCGGGTTACCGTACATTTCTGTACTGACCGACCCGACTATGGGCGGTGTTTCTGCAAGCTTCGCGATGCTGGGCGATCTCAATATTGCTGAACCGAAAGCGTTAATCGGCTTTGCCGGTCCTCGCGTTATCGAACAGACCGTTCGCGAAAAACTGCCGCCAGGATTCCAGCGCAGTGAATTCCTGATCGAGAAAGGCGCCATCGATATGATCGTCCGTCGACCGGAAATGCGCCTGAAACTGGCTAGCATTCTGGCGAAGCTGATGAATCTGCCAGCGCCTAATCCTGATGCGCCGCGTGAAGGCGAAGTGGTGCCACCGGTGCCGGATCAGGAACCAGAGGCCTGATAACTGATAAGGGCAGGGCCACTGGCTCTGCCCTTTTGCTATTTATTCTCCCCGTAACGAATCAGCGGATACCATGATTATCAAACGCACTCCTCAAGCCGCGTCGCCTCTGGCTTCGTGGCTTTCTTATCTGGAAAACCTGCACAGTAAAACTATCGATCTCGGCCTTGATCGCGTCAGCCAGGTTGCGGCGCGTCTTGGCGTCCTTAAACCTGCACCGTTTGTGTTTACCGTTGCGGGAACTAATGGCAAAGGCACGACCTGCCGTACGCTGGAGTCGATTCTGATGGCGGCAGGGTACAGGGTGGGGGTCTACAGTTCGCCGCATCTGGTGCGTTATACCGAGCGCGTTCGTATACAGGGCAAAGAACTGGCGGAGTCGGCTCATACAGCTTCTTTTGCCGAGATTGAGGCCGAGCGCGGCGATATTTCTTTGACTTATTTTGAATACGGTACGCTGTCGGCATTGTGGTTGTTCAAAGAGGCGCAACTCGATGTGGTGATTCTGGAAGTAGGTCTGGGCGGTCGTCTGGATGCGACTAACATTGTCGATGCTGATGTTGCCGTGGTAACCAGTATCGCGCTGGATCATACCGACTGGCTGGGGCCAGATCGTGAAAGCATTGGTCGTGAGAAAGCGGGGATCTTCCGCAGCGAAAAACCGGCAATCGTCGGTGAACCGGAAATGCCTTACACCATTGCCGATGTAGCACAGGAGAAAGGCGCACTGTTGCAACGTTGTGGCGTTGAGTGGAATTATTCCGTCGCTGACCATAACTGGTCATTTACCGACGCTCACGGCACGTTGGCGGGGTTACCGTTGCCACTTGTCCCGCAACCGAATGCCGCAACAGCGCTGGCGGCACTGCGTGCCAGCGGCCTGGAAGTCAGTGAAAAGGCAATTCGCGACGGTATTGCCAGCGCAATTTTGCCTGGACGTTTCCAGATTGTGAGCGAGACGCCACGCGTTATTTTTGATGTCGCCCATAATCCTCATGCGGCGGAATATCTTACCGGACGCATGAAAGCGTTACCGAAAAACGGGCGCGTGCTGGCGGTTATCGGTATGCTACATGATAAAGATATTGCCGGAACACTGGCCTGGTTGAAAAGCGTGGTTGATGACTGGTATTGTGCGCCACTGGAAGGGCCGCGCGGTGCCACGGCAGCACAACTGCTTGAGCATCTGGGGAACGGCAAACCATTCGATAGCGTTGCGCAGGCATGGGAAGCCGCAATGGCGGACGCTAAACCGGAAGATACCGTGCTGGTGTGTGGTTCGTTCCATACGGTCGCACATGTCATGGAAGTGATTGACGCGAGGAGAAGCGGTGGCGAGTAAGTTTCAGAATCGGTTAGTTGGCACTATTGTGCTGGTAGCTCTGGGAGTTATTGTGCTTCCAGGATTGCTTGATGGGCAGAAAAAACATTATCAGGATGAGTTTGCAGCGATCCCGCTGGTGCCGAAAGCGGGCGATCGTGACGAACCAGATATGATGCCAGCCGCCACTCAGGCGTTGCCGACACAGCCGCCAGAAGGCGCGGCAGAAGAGGTGCGGGCAGGTGATGCCGCAGCGCCTTCGCTCGACCCGACAACCATTGCGGCCAATAATACCGTGTTTGAACCTGAGCCTGCACCGGTCGCTCCACCGAAACCGAAACCGGTGGATCCGCCTAAGCCGAAGGTTGAAGTGCCGCCCCCGCCGAAGCCAGAACCGAAACCGGTTGTTGAAGAAAAGGCAGCGCCGACGGGTAAAGCCTATGTTGTGCAACTGGGCGCGCTGAAAAATGCCGATAAAGTGAATGAGATTGTCGGTAAGCTGCGTGGCGCGGGATATCGGGTTTATACTTCGCCGTCGACGCCAGTGCAGGGTAAAATCACCCGTATTCTGGTTGGGCCAGATGCCTCAAAAGATAAGCTGAAAGGATCGCTTGGCGAACTGAAGCAGATCTCTGGTTTGAGCGGCGTGGTTATGGGCTACACGCCGAATTAATACGGTTTTACCTGATGCGACGCCAGCATGTCTTATCAGGCCTGTGCTGGAGCAGAACTGTAGGTCGGATAAGGCGTTCACGCCGCATCCGACAGCCGTTACCTGATGCGACGCTAGCGCGTCTTATCAGGTCTACGCAGGGGTAGAACTGTCGGTCGGATAAGGCGTTCACGCCGCATCCGACAGCCGTTACCTGATGCGACGCCAGCGCGTCTTATCAGGCCTACGCAGGGGTAGAACTGTCGGTCGGATAAGGCGTTCACGCCGCATCCGACAGCCGTTGCCTGATGCGACGCCAGTATGTCTTATCAGGCCTGTGCTGGAGCAGAACCGTAGGTCGGATAAGGCGTTCACGCCGCATCCGACAATGGTTGCCCGATGCCGCAAAGGCATAAAAAGTCGATGGCGTTGAATTTTTTTTCAGCGCCATTTTTATTGATGCGCGGGAAGGAAATCCCTACGCAAACGTTTTCTTTTTCTGTTAGAATGCGCCCCGAACAGGATGACAGGGCGAAATCGTGGGACACATATGGTCTGGATTGATTACGCCATAATCGCGGTGATTGCTTTTTCCTCTCTGGTTAGCCTGATCCGCGGCTTTGTTCGTGAAGCGTTATCGCTGGTGACATGGGGCTGTGCTTTCTTTGTCGCCAGTCATTACTACACTTACCTGTCAGTCTGGTTTACGGGCTTTGAAGACGAACTGGTTCGAAATGGGATTGCCATCGCGGTACTGTTTATCGCTACCCTGATCGTTGGTGCTATCGTGAACTTCGTGATAGGCCAGCTGGTGGAGAAAACGGGGTTGTCAGGCACCGATCGGGTGCTGGGCGTCTGTTTCGGTGCGTTGCGCGGTGTGTTGATTGTTGCTGCCATTCTCTTCTTTCTCGACTCCTTTACTGGAGTGTCGAAAAGCGAAGACTGGAGCAAATCACAGCTGATCCCGCAGTTCAGTTTTATCATCAGATGGTTTTTTGATTATCTGCAAAGCTCGTCAAGTTTCTTGCCCAGGGCGTAAGTGCTCTGAGATGTGGCTTAACGAGGAAAAAGACGTATGTGCGGTATTGTCGGTATCGCCGGTGTTATGCCGGTTAACCAGTCGATTTATGATGCCTTAACGGTGCTTCAGCATCGCGGTCAGGATGCCGCCGGCATCATCACCATAGATGCCAATAACTGCTTCCGTTTGCGTAAAGCGAACGGGCTGGTGAGCGATGTATTTGAAGCTCGCCATATGCAGCGTTTGCAGGGCAATATGGGCATTGGTCATGTGCGTTACCCTACGGCTGGCAGCTCCAGTGCCTCTGAAGCGCAGCCGTTTTACGTTAACTCTCCGTATGGTATTACGCTTGCCCACAACGGCAATCTGACCAACGCTCACGAGTTGCGTAAAAAACTGTTTGAAGAAAAACGCCGCCACATCAACACCACTTCCGACTCGGAAATTCTGCTTAATATCTTCGCCAGCGAGCTGGATAACTTCCGCCACTACCCGCTGGAAGCCGATAACATTTTCTCCGCCATTGCCGCGACTAACCGCCAAATTCGCGGCGCATATGCCTGTGTGGCGATGATTATCGGTCACGGTATGGTCGCCTTCCGCGATCCTAACGGTATTCGTCCGCTGGTACTGGGGAAACGCGATATCGACGAGAATCGCACAGAATATATGGTCGCTTCCGAAAGCGTTGCGCTCGATACGCTGGGCTTTGAGTTCCTGCGTGACGTCGCCCCAGGCGAAGCGATTTACATCACTGAAGAAGGGCAGTTGTTTACCCGTCAGTGTGCTGACAATCCGGTCAGCAATCCGTGCCTGTTTGAGTATGTTTACTTTGCCCGTCCTGACTCGTTCATCGACAAAATTTCCGTTTACAGCGCGCGTGTGAATATGGGCACGAAACTGGGCGAGAAAATTGCCCGTGAATGGGAAGATCTTGATATCGACGTGGTGATCCCGATTCCGGAAACTTCCTGCGATATCGCGTTGGAAATTGCCCGAATTCTGGGCAAACCGTACCGCCAGGGCTTTGTTAAAAACCGCTATGTTGGTCGTACCTTTATCATGCCAGGTCAGCAACTGCGTCGTAAATCTGTGCGCCGTAAATTGAACGCCAACCGCGCTGAGTTCCGCGATAAAAACGTCCTGCTGGTCGACGACTCCATCGTGCGCGGCACCACCTCTGAACAAATTATCGAGATGGCACGCGAAGCCGGAGCGAAGAAAGTGTACCTCGCCTCTGCGGCACCGGAAATTCGCTTCCCGAACGTTTATGGTATTGATATGCCGAGTGCCACGGAACTGATCGCTCACGGCCGTGAAGTGGATGAAATTCGCCAGATCATCGGTGCCGACGGTTTGATTTTCCAGGATCTCAACGATCTGATCGAAGCCGTTCGCGCTGAAAATCCGGATATCCAGCAGTTTGAATGCTCGGTGTTCAACGGCGTCTACGTCACCAAAGATGTTGATCAGGGCTACCTCGATTTTCTCGATACTTTACGTAATGACGACGCCAAAGCATTGCAACGTCAGAACGAAGTGGAAAACCTGGAAATGCATAACGAAGGATGATGCCTTCACTCAGGGTGCCAGTCTGGCACCCTGACTTGCAACTCCCGCCGAAATCCTGCAAAGTCTGCCAGCAAGTCTGACAGGGCAACTCTCTATGAAACGACTCATTGTAGGCATCAGTGGTGCCAGCGGCGCGATTTATGGCGTGCGCTTATTACAGGTTCTGCGCGATGTCACAGACATCGAAACGCATCTGGTTATGAGCCAGGCGGCGCGCCAGACCTTATCCCTCGAAACGGATTTTTCCCTGCGCGAAGTGCAGGCGTTAGCCGATGTAACTCATGATGCGCGCGATATTGCTGCCAGCATCTCTTCTGGTTCTTTCCAGACGCTGGGCATGGTGATTTTACCCTGTTCAATCAAGACCCTTTCCGGCATTGTCCATAGCTATACCGATGGCCTGTTGACCCGCGCGGCAGATGTGGTGCTGAAAGAGCGTCGCCCGTTGGTGCTCTGCGTGCGTGAAACACCGTTGCACTTGGGCCACCTGCGTTTAATGACTCAGGCGGCTGAAATCGGTGCGGTGATTATGCCTCCCGTTCCGGCGTTTTATCATCGCCCGCAATCCCTTGATGATGTGATAAATCAGACGGTTAACCGTGTTCTTGACCAGTTTTCGATAACCCTTCCCGAAGATCTCTTTGCCCGCTGGCAGGGCGCTTAACTCCGCTGTTGCCCTGTTTCAGGGCAATTTTGCAACCGCGATCAAATCCTCGACATTTTGTTCCTTCCATTGAATCGAAACGCTGCGATTCAACCGCCATACCTGCTATCTTCAATTTCAGGACAATAATGCAACGTCTTATTAACATATTTTACGTTGAATGTTGCTGCTGTCGGCAAGATGGCATAAGACCTGCATGAACGAGCCTGCAAACACACAACACAATACACAATATAAAAAAGCCATTTCACTTGAGGGTTATGTATGAAGAAGTCGATTCTCGCTCTGTCTTTGTTAGTCGGTATCTCCGCAGCAGCTTCCAGCTACGCGGCGCTGCCGGAGACGGTACGTATCGGAACGGATACCACCTATGCACCGTTCTCATCGAAAGATGCCAAAGGTGACTTTGTTGGCTTTGATATCGATCTCGGTAACGAGATGTGCAAACGGATGCAGGTGAAATGTACCTGGGTTGCCAGTGACTTTGACGCGCTGATCCCCTCACTGAAAGCGAAAAAAATCGACGCTATTATTTCGTCGCTCTCCATTACCGATAAACGTCAGCAGGAGATTGCTTTCTCCGACAAGCTGTACGCCGCGGATTCCCGTCTGATTGCCGCTAAAGGTTCGCCGATTCAGCCAACGCTGGATTCACTGAAAGGTAAACATGTCGGAGTGCTGCAAGGCTCCACTCAGGAAGCCTACGCTAACGATACCTGGCGCAGTAAAGGTATTGATGTTGTGGCCTATGCCAACCAGGATTTAGTCTATTCCGATCTTGCTGCGGGGCGTCTGGATGCTGCGTTACAAGATGAAGTCGCCGCCAGTGAAGGATTCCTTAAGCAACCTGCCGGTAAAGAGTTCGCCTTTGCAGGCCCATCAGTGAAAGACAAAAAATACTTCGGTGACGGTACCGGTGTCGGGCTGCGTAAAGATGATGCCGAACTGACAGCCGCCTTTGACAAAGCGCTTGGCGAGCTGCGCCAGGATGGTACTTACGACAAGATGGCGAAAAAGTACTTCGATTTTAATGTCTATGGTGACTGATACGTCGCAGGGAAGCTGCACCTGATAGCGTCATTATCATGGTGCATTATAGGTTTGTTGCACTATCGTGGTGCATTGAAATGCATACTTAAGCAATTTTAATGAAAAATAATACGATTAACGGGCCAGGATATTTTGCCTTGTTGGTCAATTTTATGGCACGATAAGTGTAACAAACCTGTAAATATTCCCTATTAAAAGACTGTCAGTTGAGGACATTATGAAAAAACTGGTGCTATCGCTCTCTCTGGTTCTGGCCTTCTCCAGCGCGACTGCTGCTTTTGCTGCTATTCCGCAAAATATTCGCATCGGTACTGACCCAACTTATGCACCGTTTGAATCAAAAAATTCACAAGGTGAATTGGTTGGCTTTGATATCGACCTGGCGAAGGAACTGTGCAAACGCATCAATACGCAATGTACATTTGTCGAAAACCCGCTGGATGCGTTAATTCCGTCATTAAAAGCGAAGAAGATTGACGCCATCATGTCATCGCTTTCCATCACCGAAAAACGTCAGCAGGAAATAGCCTTCACCGACAAATTGTACGCCGCCGATTCTCGCCTGGTTGTGGCGAAAAATTCCGACATTCAGCCGACAGTAGAATCGCTGAAAGGCAAGCGGGTGGGCGTATTGCAGGGCACGACCCAGGAGACATTTGGTAACGAGCACTGGGCGCCAAAGGGCATTGAAATCGTCTCTTATCAGGGGCAGGACAATATTTATTCTGACCTGACCGCCGGGCGTATTGATGCCGCGTTCCAGGACGAAGTTGCCGCCAGCGAAGGTTTCCTCAAACAGCCCGTCGGTAAAGATTACAAATTCGGTGGCCCGTCTGTTAAAGATGAAAAACTGTTTGGCGTAGGCACCGGCATGGGCCTGCGTAAAGACGATAACGAACTGCGCGAGGCACTGAACAAAGCCTTTGCCGACATGCGCGCTGACGGTACTTACGAGAAATTAGCGAAAAAGTACTTCGATTTTGATGTTTATGGTGGTTAATCGCCATCGGTGAAAGAAAGCCCGCTCCCTTCGGGTAACCGGAGGGAGACAAGAGGCGGTAATTCACCACACACGACAGGACAGGCAGCATGTTGTATGGGTTTTCAGGTGTTATTTTACAGGGTGCGCTCGTCACGCTGGAGCTGGCCATCAGCTCTGTAGTGCTCGCTGTAATCATCGGTTTAATTGGCGCTGGCGGTAAGCTTTCGCAAAATCGACTCTCGGGGCTGATTTTCGAAGGATATACCACGCTGATTCGCGGTGTGCCGGATTTAGTGTTGATGCTGCTGATATTTTACGGTTTGCAGATTGCGTTAAATACGGTGACGGAGGCGATGGGCGTCGGACAGATTGATATCGACCCGATGGTTGCCGGTATTATCACCCTGGGTTTTATTTACGGTGCTTACTTCACCGAAACGTTCCGTGGCGCGTTTATGGCGGTGCCGAAAGGACAAATAGAGGCGGCTACGGCGTTCGGTTTTACTCGCGGGCAAGTATTTCGGCGGATTATGTTTCCGGCGATGATGCGTTACGCTCTGCCGGGCATTGGCAACAACTGGCAGGTGATCCTCAAATCTACCGCTCTGGTTTCGTTACTCGGCCTGGAAGATGTGGTGAAAGCCACCCAATTGGCAGGCAAAAGTACATGGGAACCGTTCTATTTCGCCATCGTCTGTGGCGTGATTTATCTGGTTTTCACCACCGTTTCCAATGGTGTGCTGCTGTTCCTTGAGCGCCGCTACTCCGTGGGTGTGAAGAGGGCTGACCTGTGATCGAAATCTTACATGAATACTGGAAACCGCTGTTGTGGACCGACGGTTATCGCTTTACCGGCGTGGCGATTACCCTTTGGTTGCTGATTTTGTCAGTAGTGATAGGCGGAATTCTGGCGCTGTTTCTGGCGATTGGTCGCGTCTCAAGTAATAAATACATCCAGTTTCCAATCTGGTTATTTACCTATATTTTTCGCGGTACGCCGCTGTATGTTCAGTTGCTGGTGTTCTATTCCGGCATGTACACGCTGGAGATTGTTAAGGGTACCGAGTTTCTTAACGCTTTCTTCCGCAGTGGCCTGAACTGTACCGTGCTGGCGCTGACGCTTAACACTTGTGCTTACACCACCGAGATTTTTGCCGGAGCGATTCGCTCGGTGCCGCACGGGGAAATTGAAGCTGCCAGAGCCTATGGTTTCTCGACCTTTAAAATGTATCGCTGCATTATTTTACCGTCGGCGCTGCGCATTGCTTTACCGGCCTACAGCAACGAAGTGATCCTGATGTTGCACTCGACTGCGCTGGCGTTTACTGCCACGGTGCCGGATCTGCTGAAAATTGCCCGTGATATCAACGCCGCGACGTATCAACCTTTTACCGCCTTTGGCATTGCTGCGGTACTCTATTTAATCATCTCTTATGTCCTGATCAGCCTCTTTCGCAGAGCGGAAAAACGCTGGTTGCAGCATGTGAAACCTTCTTCAACGCACTGAGAATACGATGTCCGAGAATAAATTAAACGTTATCGATTTGCACAAACGCTACGGCGAACATGAAGTGCTGAAAGGGGTGTCACTGCAAGCGAACGCCGGGGATGTGATCAGCATCATCGGATCGTCGGGATCGGGGAAAAGTACCTTTCTGCGCTGCATTAACTTCCTCGAAAAACCGAGTGAAGGCTCGATCGTGGTTAACGGCCAGACTATCAATCTGGTGCGGGATAAAGACGGCCAACTCAAAGTCGCCGATAAAAATCAGCTGCGCTTGCTGCGCACACGCCTGACGATGGTATTCCAGCACTTCAATCTCTGGAGCCACATGACGGTGCTGGAAAACGTCATGGAAGCGCCCATTCAGGTGCTGGGCCTGAGCAAGCAGGAAGCGCGCGAGCGAGCGGTGAAATATCTGGCGAAGGTCGGCATAGACGAACGTGCGCAGGGGAAATATCCGGTGCACCTTTCTGGCGGTCAGCAACAGCGTGTTTCCATCGCAAGGGCGCTGGCAATGGAACCAGAAGTTCTGCTGTTTGATGAACCTACATCGGCCCTTGACCCAGAGCTGGTGGGCGAAGTGCTGCGCATTATGCAGCAGCTGGCGGAAGAGGGGAAAACGATGGTGGTGGTAACCCACGAAATGGAATTTGCTCGCCATGTCTCCACACATGTTATTTTCCTCCATCAGGGGAAAATCGAAGAAGAGGGTGCGCCAGAACAATTATTTGGCAACCCGCAAAGTCCTCGTTTGCAACAGTTCCTTAAGGGATCGCTGAAATAATTTCCTCTCCGGTGGCTAATGCTGCCGGAGTATTTTCAAGGCTAATTTGCGAGTTGGCTTCCATTGACATGTATATATTGCAGTCCACTTAAAATAGTTCTGAATTCGCTGTCCAGATATAAAAACTGCCTGCTGCATTGCTTATAAAGGGTGGTTATTGTCTCGTCATCTTAAATTTGAGGGGTGACGGAACGCCATGACCATATCGACAACTTCCACACCGCATGATGTGGTATTTAAATCCTTTTTACGTCACCCGGACACCGCACGGGATTTTATTGATATTCACCTTCCTGCGCCGCTACGTAAACTTTGTGATTTATCGACGTTAAAACTGGAACCCAACAGTTTTATTGATGAAAACCTGCGGCAATATTACTCCGACATCTTGTGGTCAGTGAAAACTGATGAGGGGATGGGATATATTTATGTCGTCATTGAACACCAAAGTAAGGCGGAAGAATTAATGGCTTTTCGCATGATGCGCTATTCTATCGCGGCAATGCAAAACCATCTTGATGCAGGCTATAAAGAACTGCCTTTGGTGATCCCGATGCTGTTTTATCATGGTTGCAGAAGTCCTTATCCTTATTCTCTATGTTGGCTTGATGAATTTGCAGAACCTGCTATTGCCCGCCAAATTTATTCATCGGCTTTTCCGCTGATGGATATTACCGTAGTGCCGGATGACGAGATTATGCAACACCGCAAAATGGCGTTGCTGGAGTTAATGCAGAAACATATTCGCCAGCGCGATCTGTTGGGATTAGTCGATCAAATAGTTTCTCTGCTTATTACAGGCAACACTAATGACAGGCAGCTAAAAGCCCTGTTTAATTACGTATTACAAACGGGGGATGCCCAGCGCTTCCGCTCATTTATTGGTGAGATAGCGGAACGTGCACCACAAGAAAAGGAGAAACTGATGACCATTGCTGACAGATTACGTGAAGAAGGCGCAATGCAGGGCAAACACGAAGAAGCCCTGCGAATTGCTCAGGAGATGCTGGAAAAAGGATTTGACCGCGAAGTCATCCTGATGTTGACCCGACTTTCGCCAGACGACCTTTTGGCGAAAAGCCACTAATTCTGAATTACCAGGGACTAACTGGCGGATGTTCGCGGTAAACCACATCAGCGAACGACATCTGCCAGCGCCTCGTCTAAATCGTACCAGCGAAACGCAAACCCCGCTTCTTCCAGCCTTTTAGGTAACGCGCGTTGTCCACCTAACACCAGAACTGAAGATTCGCCCATTAACAGCCGAATGGCGGTCGCGGGGACGCGCATAATTGCCGGGCGATGCAGTACATGGCCGAGCGCATGGGAAAATTGTTCATTGCGTACCGGGTAGGGGGCAACCATATTAAACGGTCCGCGTAGATCGTTATCCAGCAGCCAGAGAATCCCGTTGACCATATCATCGATATGAATCCAGGCCAGATACTGCCGACCAGAGCCAATAGGGCCACCTAAACCGAGGCGAAACGGCGGCAGCATTTTGCCGAGAATACCGCCATCTGGTGCCAGTACCACACCGGTACGCAGCAGGCACACTCGCGTTTTGTCGCTTTGCGCCCGACAGGCAATTTCTTCCCAACGAGCGCAGAGTTTATGGGTAAATTCGTTATGCGGAGCTTCTTCTTCGGTAACTACAACTTCACCTAAATCACCGTAATATCCCGTCGCCGAACCAGAAATAAGGACCGACGGCGGTGTGTCGCTGGCGTTAATTAAATCCACCAGTTTTTGCGTAATATTCCAGCGACTTTGGCACAGTAGGTCTTTTTGCTCGTGAGTCCAGCGTTTGTCGGCAATCGGTTCGCCAGCCAGGTTGATTACCGCGTCAACGCCGTTGAGGTTGCTTTGATTGGCAAGCCCTTGCCATAGTGTCACCTGAGGGCCGAGGATTGAACTGGCTTTCTGCGGGTTACGCGTCACCACTGTGACCTGATGGCCCAATTCCAGCAAACGCGGGATTAAATGGCGACCAATTAATCCCGTCCCTCCGGTGATCACTATATTCATGCAGCCTCCCGATATGGCGGTTAACGCTGCCAGCTCAAGGTCATTGATACCGAATCGGCGTAGCGCAACGCGTGCAGTTTATCGATCTCCACTTCAGCATAGGTTACCCAGTGATGTTCACGTGCGATATCGAGCACATCCTGAGTTAATTTTTCCAGCAAAGAGAAACGGTTATTCTCCACGTGTTGAATGATGTTTTTGGTGACGGTGCGATAGTTCAGCGCGTCATTAATATCTTCACTGGTACGCGCTTTATCGGCGGGGTAGTGGATCGTGACATTGATAACGATATCCTGACGGTTGTTAATCTCTTCGTCCTTAATTCCGATAAATGTACGTAAACGAAGGTTCTTTATACGAATAATAGCGGCAGGTTGTGACATTGCAGGTTCCCTGTTGTTTTACTTAGACAGGAATAATACACGAGAACCTTTCTCAGTTAACTATCTGAGATCTCATCATTCAATTGAGCCTTTAATAGTGATTGCCCGGTGGCAGGGCGCGAACGGATCCGCTCATGCCAGTTCTTCGCTGCCGGGTACATAGCAAGGTCAATCCGCTGACGAGCATATGCATTTACCCACGGCCAACAGGCAATATCCGCAATGCTGTAATCTTCGCCGCCAAGCCAGGGGGCGTTTTCCAGGCGCTTATTGAGTACGTGATACAGACGCTGGGTTTCAACCTGATAACGTTCAATAGCGTAAGGAATAGTCTGTGGCGCAGCATGATTAAAATGATGATTCTGTCCGAGCATTGGCCCCAGGCCGCCAACCTGCCAGAATAACCATTGTAAGGTGGTGGCGCGCTCACGCGGGTCGTGACTTAAAAATAGTCCCGTTTTCTCTGCCAGATACAACAAAATTGCACCTGACTCAAAGAGGTTTAACGGTTCGCCGCCATCAGTCGGTGAATGATCAACAATTGCCGGAATCTTATTGTTCGGCGATATGCGCAAAAACTCCGGGCGAAACTGACTGCCTTTCCCCAGGTCAACCTTGATTAAACGATATTCCAGACCAGCCTCTTCGAGAAACAGCGTAATTTTGTGGCCATTTGGGGTAGGGGCGTAATAGAGATCGATCATTGCAGCTCCGGTTGTCTAATAATCTGAACATCTCAAGTATAGAAACCCCGGAGACTCGCGTGAGTTTTCATCAAGTAACAGTGACAAAAAGGCTCTATAGTTTGAGAGCAAGCCCCTTTATCGCCGAGGATATAATGAGTAAACCCGCTATCACGCTTTGGTCAGATGCCCATTTTTTCTCACCCTACGTGTTATCCGCCTGGGTGGCGTTGCAGGAGAAAGGACTACCTTTTCATATAAAGACTATCGACCTTGACAGCGGTGAACATTTACAGCCGACGTGGCAAGGTTACGGGCAGACACGCCGCGTGCCTTTGTTACAGATTGATGATTTTGAGTTGAGTGAATCCTCTGCCATAGCGGAATATCTGGAAGACCGTTTTGCGCCGCCGACCTGGGAACGCATTTATCCATTAGATCTGCAAAACCGGGCGCGTGCACGGCAAATTCAGGCATGGCTGCGGAGCGACCTGATGCCTCTGCGTGAAGAGCGTTCGACGGATGTCGTTTTTGCTGGCGTAAAAAAAGCACCGCTAACGGCGGAGGGAAAAGCCAGCGCGCAGAAACTGTTCGCAATGGCAGAACATTTACTGACGCATAACCAGCCTAATTTGTTTGGCGAGTGGTGCATTGCCGACACTGATTTAGCGCTAATGATTAATCGTCTGGTGCTGCACGGCGATGAGGTGCCGGAGCGTCTGGTGGATTATGCGGCATTCCAGTGGCAGCGGGCTTCAGTTCAGCGTTTTATTGCACTTTCAGCAAAGCAATCTGGCTGATAGCAGCGACAGAATCCAGTATCATAGCTTACGTTTTTTCGACGAGGAGTGAGTGATGAAACTGATGTTTGCATCGGACATTCATGGGTCGTTACCGGCGACGGAACGTGTACTGGAGTTGTTTGCCCAAAGCGGCGCGCAGTGGCTGGTGATTCTTGGCGACGTGCTGAATCACGGCCCACGCAATGCTTTACCGGAGGGCTATGCGCCGGCAAAGGTGGCGGAACGCTTGAATGAAGTGGCGCATAAAGTCATCGCTGTACGTGGCAACTGCGACAGTGAAGTGGACCAAATGCTGCTGCATTTCCCAATGACCGCGCCATGGCAACAGGTGTTGCTGGAAAAACAGCGCCTGTTTCTGACACATGGGCATCTGTTTGGCCCGGATAATCTGCCGGCGTTAAACCAGAACGACGTGCTGGTGTATGGTCATACCCATCTGCCGGTGGCGGAGCAGCGGGGGGAGATTTTCCACTTCAACCCCGGTTCGGTTAGCATTCCGAAAGGCGGCAATCTGGCGAGCTACGGCATGCTCGAAGATGACGTACTAAGCGTAATCGCACTCAATGATCAAAGTATCATTGCGCAGGTCGCGATTAATCCGTAATTTACCCAACAACTCAAAATGCGCCGTAAGAGCGCCAGAAAAAGAAGGTTTCCTGATAATGGAACAGCGTCGTTTGGCAAGTACTGAATGGGTGGATATTGTCAATGAAGATAACGAAGTCATTGCACAAGCCAGCCGGGAACAAATGCGGGCACAGTGTCTGCGTCATCGTGCAACTTACATCGTCGTGCATGATGGTATGGGCAAAATTCTGGTCCAGCGTCGTACCGAGACAAAAGACTTTTTACCCGGCATGTTAGATGCTACTGCTGGTGGTGTGGTCCAGGCTGATGAACAACTGCTGGAATCCGCACGTCGCGAAGCGGAAGAAGAGTTGGGCATTGCCGGTGTCCCCTTTGCCGAGCACGGACAGTTCTATTTTGAAGACAAAAATTGCCGTGTCTGGGGCGCGTTGTTCAGCTGTGTTTCTCACGGTCCCTTCGCCCTTCAGGAAGATGAAGTCAGCGAGGTCTGCTGGCTGACGCCAGAAGAAATCACCGCTCGTTGCGATGAGTTCACACCAGACTCGCTAAAAGCTTTGGCGTTGTGGATGAAGCGCAATGCCAACAATGAAGCCGTAGAGACTGAAACGGCAGAATGAAAAAAGAGCCGCAGTTGCGGCTCTCAGGTTGTAGACAAAGTGCGCTTTGTTTATGCCGGATGCGGCGTAAATGCCTTATCCGGCCTACAAAATATTGCAAATTCAATATATTGCATGGGCCATGTAGGCATGATAAGCGTAGCGCATCAGGCAATTTTTCCGTTGTCATCAATCTAAGAGCCGCAATCGCGGCTCTTAACGTTTTTAATGGTAGCCCATTAACTGGGCGCCTATCACCACCACGCTGGACATAATAAACAGCAGTCCAAGCAGTGTTGCCCCCACTTTGATCCAGTTACGGAAGTCCACCCGGCAAACACCGAGCGTGGCCATTAATGAAGCCGAGGTCGGGTAAATGATATGACTGAAGCCATCGCCAAACTGGAAGGCCAGCACGGTAACCTGACGGTTAACGCCGACCAGATCGCCAAGCGGTGCCAGTAACGGCATGGTTAACGCGGCCTGGCCAGAACCGGATGTCACGAAGAAATTAAATACCGCCTGGAAGAGCAGCATAAACCACGCCGCGACCGCGTTATCAAGGCCGCTAATGGCATTGGCAATGCTGTTGAGGATGGTATTCAGTACGCTGGCATCACCGGCTTCGCCGTTACCTACCAGCAGCAAAATCCCTTTGGCGAAACCAACCAGCAGGGCGGGGGCTATCATCATTCGCGCGCCTTCGGTAAATGATGAAGCCATGGTGTTTACCGTCATACCATTCAGACGGAAGACAACGCCGATGATGCCAATTACCAGACCCATAGCGAAGAACTGGCTGGCAATTTCAGGAATAAACCAGGCATTGACAATAACGCCCCAAATCACCCAGATCATGACGGCGGTTAAAACAATTAATACCAGCCAGTCACCAAAGGTAAATGGGCGCTGTTCGACATCCGCCTGTTTTTCGCGGAAGAAACGATCGGACTCATGAACGCGTGACAACAGAGGATTCTTTTTCACCCGTGAGGCGTACACCATGGTGAAGACCAGGCCAATCAGAGTAGAGATTACCCATACCACGATGCGCAAACCGGAGCCAGAAAGCACCGGAACACCAGCGATCCCCTGGGCGACGACCACGCAGAACGGGTTCATCCACGAGCTGGCAAAACCGATTTGCGTAGCGATATAGGTTACCAGGACGGTGGTGATACTGTCATAACCCAGCCGTACCATGAGTGGCGCGATGATGATGGCAAAGGCGACTGCCTCTTCCCCCATGCCAAATACCGCACCGCCGAGTGAAAAGAGAATAAATAACGCCGGAATGAAAAGAATTTCATTCCCTCGTGTGTGGCGGATAAGCGCCAGGATGCCGTTATCAATAGTTCCTGTACGCATCACGATGCCAAACGCGCCGCCAATCACCAGCATAAACATGATGATGCCAACGGCGGTCCCATATTTCGAGCCAGAAGTTAGCCCTTCAAACGGGAAGTTCATCAGGCCGGGACGTTCATCGCCCGTCGAGAACAGTTGCACGCGGTGGTACTCTGGTTCGCCCGCCTCGTTGGTCAGAATGCGAAATGAGTGAGGGTCTACAACCTTGCGTGTTTTTGTCTGACCATCAACCTGATATTGCACTTCCTGACTGTCAAACATTCCCACCGGAACAACCCAGGTGGCGAGACTGGTTAAAATAGCAACAAAAAAGATAATCACCAGAGTATCGGGCATTGCCCATCTTCTGGTTGGTTTGGATTCAGTGATTGCTGACATAGCGCAAATTTTCCCTTGCACAAGACAAAGTGGTAAGTATGCAAAGTGAGATGACGCAATTCATTGATGCAGCGCAGTTAAGCAAGATAATCAGAAAGGAGTAATGCAAATTAAGAGAATAAAAAACCGGAAATAGTGGCTATTTCCGGTTCTGATATCCGCAGCAGTAAGGCTGCGGATTATGACGAGATTACTGCTGCTGTGCAGACTGAATCGCAGTCAGCGCGATGGTGTAGACGATATCGTCAACCAGTGCGCCACGGGACAGGTCGTTAACCGGCTTGCGCATACCCTGCAGCATCGGCCCGATGGAGATCAGGTCGGCAGAACGCTGTACCGCTTTGTAGGTGGTGTTACCGGTGTTCAGATCCGGGAAGATGAACACGGTAGCGCGACCTGCAACCGGAGAGTTCGGCGCTTTAGATTTCGCAACGTCAGCCATTACCGCAGCGTCGTACTGCAGCGGGCCGTCGATCATCAGGTCAGGACGTTTTTCCTGTGCCAGACGAGTTGCTTCGCGAACTTTCTCTACGTCGCTACCTGCACCAGAAGTACCGGTGGAGTAGGAGAGCATAGCCACGCGCGGTTCGATACCGAAGGCTGCGGCGGAATCTGCGGACTGAATCGCGATTTCTGCCAGCTGTTCTGCGGTCGGATCCGGGTTGATCGCACAGTCACCGTAAACGTAAACCTGTTCCGGTAGCAGCATGAAGAACACGGAAGATACCAGAGAGCTACCCGGTGCAGTTTTGATCAGCTGCAGCGGCGGACGGATGGTGTTTGCGGTGGTGTGAACAGCACCGGAAACCAGACCATCAACTTCATCCTGTTCCAGCATCAGGGTACCGAGAACCACGTTGTCTTCCAGCTGTTCGCGGGCAACAGTTTCGGTCATGCCTTTGTTCTTACGCAGTTCGACCAGACGAGCAACATATTTTTCGCGAACCACTTCTGGATCAACGATTTCAATGCCTGCGCCCAGTTCTACGCCCTGAGACGCTGCAACTCGGTTGATCTCTGCCGGGTTACCCAACAGTACGCAAGTTGCGATACCACGTTCAGCACAGATGGCGGCTGCTTTAACGGTACGCGGTTCGTCGCCTTCCGGCAGAACGATACGTTTACCCGCTTTGCGCGCCAGTTCGGTCAGCTGATAACGGAACGCAGGCGGAGACAGACGACGGCTGCGCTCGGAAGTGGCAGTCAGAGAGTCAATCCAGTCAGCGTTGATGTAGTTAGCAACGTATTCCTGAACTTTCTCGATACGCTCGTGATCGTCAACCGGAACTTCCAGGTTGAAGCTCTGCAGGCTCAGAGAAGTCTGCCAGGTGTTGGTATTTACCATGAATACCGGCAGGCCGGTAGCGAAAGCGCGTTCGCACAGTTTAGAAATGCGTGCGTCCATTTCGTAGCCGCCAGTCAGCAGCAGGGCGCCGATTTCTACGCCGTTCATGGCAGCAAGGCAAGCGGCAACCAGTACGTCAGGACGGTCTGCGGAAGTTACCAGCAGAGAACCTGCACGGAAGTGCTCCAGCATGTGTGGAATGCTGCGTGCGCAGAAAGTTACAGATTTCACGCGGCGAGTGTTGATGTCGCCTTCGTTGATGATGGTGGCGTTCAGGTGGCGTGCCATATCGATAGCACGAGTCGCGATCAGATCAAAGCTCCACGGCACAGCGCCGAGAACCGGCAGCGGGCTGGATTCTTGCAGCTTCGCCGGATCAACATTGTTGATTTTAGCTTTGGAAGAGTCGTCGAAAATCTCGGACAGATCCGGGCGAGTACGACCCTGTTCATCAACCGGTGCGTTCAGTTTGTTAACGATAACGCCAGTGATGTTGGTGTTTTTGGCACCACCGAAGCTGTTACGAGTCAGTTCGATACGCTCTTTCAGCTGTTCCGGGGTGTCGGTGCCCTGAGACATAACGAAGACGATTTCCGCGTTCAGCGTTTTGGCGATTTCGTAGTTCAGAGACTGGGCAAACTGGTGTTTACGTGTCGGTACCAGACCTTCAACCAGAACCACTTCAGCGTCTTTGGTGTTAGCGTGGTAGTTCGCGACGATCTCTTCCATCAGCACATCTTTTTTATTGCTGGAAAGCAGACCTTCAACGTAGCTCATTTTCAGCGGTTCGGCGGCTGTCGTGGTGGAAGAGCTCGCACGCACGATAGTCGTTGTCTGATCGGGCGCATCGCCACCGGTACGCGGCTGAGCAATAGGTTTGAAAACGCTCAGACGAACGCCTTTGCGTTCCATTGCACGGATCACGCCGAGGCTGACGCTGGTCAGACCGACGCTGGTTCCGGTAGGGATCAGCATAATAATACGGGACACGGTTTATCCTCTTTCGTTACCGCCGGTTGGCGGGTTACAAAACAGCACCGCCAGCTGGGCTGGCGGTGTGAAATCAGGCAGTCAGGCGGCTCGCGTCTTGCGCGATGACCAGTTCTTCGTTGGTTGGGATAACCACCGCAGGACGGGTACCTTCTTTGTTGATGAAACCAGATTTGCCGAAACGTGCAGCCAGGTTGCGTTCGCGATCAACTTCAAAGCCCAGCACGCCCAGTTTGCCCAGAGACAGTTCACGAACCATCGCAGCGTTTTCACCGATACCACCGGTGAATACAACAGCGTCCAGACGACCATCCATCAGCGCGGTGTATGCACCGATGTATTTCGCCAGGCGGTGGCAGTAAACGTCCATTGCGCGCTTCGCGTCTTCTTTCGTCGCGTAGTTATCTTCAACATAGCGGCAGTCGCTGGTCACTTCGGTCAGACCCAGCAGGCCAGACTCTTTGGTCAGCAGTTTGTTGATGGCATCAACGCTCATGCCGAGGGTGTCGTGCAGGTGGAAAATGATCGCCGGATCGATGTCACCAGAACGAGTACCCATTACCAGGCCTTCCAGCGGAGTCAGACCCATAGAGGTATCAACGCATTTGCCGTTACGGATAGCAGAAACGGAACCACCGTTGCCCAGGTGGCAGGTGATGATGTTCAGTTCTTCTACCGGTTTGTTCAGCATTTTTGCCGCTTCCTGGGTTACATAGAAGTGGCTGGTACCGTGCGCGCCGTAACGACGGATGCCGTGCTCTTTGTACAGGTTGTACGGCAGGGCGTAGAGGTAAGACTCTTCCGGCATAGTCTGGTGGAACGCCGTGTCAAATACAGCAACGTTTTTATCTTTCAACTGCGGGAAAGATTTCAGTGCTTCTTCGATACCGATCAGGTGAGCCGGGTTGTGCAGCGGTGCAAAAGAAGCTGCATCTTTGATACCCTGAATAACAGACTCGTCGATCACTACGGAGCTGGTATACTTCTCACCGCCGTGTACGATACGGTGACCGATAGCGGTCAGCTGCGCAGATAGTTCTGGTTTTTGTGCCAGAATAGTATTAACGATAAAGTTGAGCGCTTCGCTGTGAGCGGCGCCTGCACCTAAAGCCGCTTCTTGTTTATTGCCGTCCATTTTCCATTTGATACGTGCTTCAGGCAGGTGGAAACATTCGGCTAAACCAGAAAGGTACTCTTCACCATTCGCTGCATCGATGATTGCAAATTTCAGTGAAGAACTACCGCAGTTCAGAACCAGTACTAACTTACTCGACATGGAAGTACCTATAATTGATACGTGGCTAAAAAAACGTCAGGGAGCCATAGAGCGTAGCGCATGATGACACCGACATTTATGATTAACATCATGCACTGCAAATTTTTTTTGCATGATGGAAGAAATATCTTGAGTCTATGCCATTTTGCGTAATTTTCAGCCAATGGCATAATGTTTATGAATTTGACGACTCAATGAATATGTACTACTCGGCCATTTCAGGCTGCTAAAGGATACCTGATTGTGGGTACGGAAGACAAAATGTTTTGAACGTTGTCCCGCTGAGTTGTGAATTTGCACAAATTTTTGAATCTTTATATGTGAAGTTGAGGTGAAGCATGTCAACGCCGGATAATCGTTCTGTTAATTTTTTTAGCTTGTTTCGCCGGGGACAGCATTACTCAAAGACGTGGCCGCTGGAAAAACGCCTTGCCCCGGTCTTTGTTGAGAATCGCGTCATTAAGATGACGCGCTATGCGATCCGCTTTATGCCGCCGATCGCCGTGTTTACTCTCTGCTGGCAGATTGCGCTGGGCGGTCAGCTTGGTCCGGCAGTCGCCACTGCGTTGTTCGCCCTAAGCTTACCCATGCAGGGACTGTGGTGGCTGGGCAAGCGTTCTGTAACGCCACTACCACCTGCAATCCTCAACTGGTTTTATGAAGTTCGCGGTAAATTGCAGGAGTCTGGACAGGTGCTGGCACCTGTTGAAGGCAAGCCTGATTACCAGGCATTAGCTGACACGCTTAAGCGCGCCTTCAAACAACTGGATAAAACTTTCCTTGATGATTTGTAATTGACCCCTGATTACGCATATAAAAGAAGGCAGACATCGGCCTTCTTTTTTTTCACCGTAGTAGAGTGATACAGGAGTCAACAATGGAAATGACCAACGCGCAACGTCTTATTTTGTCTAACCAGTACAAAATGATGACTATGCTCGATCCGGCAAATGCTGAACGTTACCGTCGCCTGCAAACAATCATTGAGCGTGGTTATGGTTTACAAATGCGCGAACTGGATCGCGAGTTTGGCGATCTGAAAGAAGAAACCTGCCGCACTATCATCGACATTATGGAGATGTATCACGCGCTGCATGTTTCCTGGTCTAATTTACAGGACCAGCAATCCATCGATGAACGTCGTGTCACCTTCCTCGGCTTTGACGCCGCCACCGAAGCGCGTTATCTCGGATATGTCCGCTTTATGGTTAACGTTGAAGGGCGTTACACCCATTTTGATGCCGGAACTCACGGCTTTAATGCCCAGACGCCAATGTGGGAGAAATATCTGCGCATGTTGAATGTCTGGCATGCCTGCCCGCGTCAGTATCACCTGAGCGCTAACGAAATTAACCAAATCATCAACGCCTGAGGAGGCCCGCGTGCGGTGTAAAGGTTTTCTGTTTGATCTGGATGGAACGCTGGTGGATTCTCTGCCCGCGGTAGAGCGGGCGTGGAGCAACTGGGCCAGACGTCATGGGCTAGCACCGGAAGATGTGCTGGCGTTTATTCATGGTAAACAGGCGATTACGTCTCTGCGCCATTTCATGATGGGTAAATCGGAGACGGAAATTGCCGCCGAGTTTACCCGTCTGGAACAAATCGAGGCCACGGAAACCGAAGGTATTACCGCACTCCCAGGGGCGATAGCTTTACTCAATCATTTGAATAAAGCGGGGATTCCGTGGGCCATTGTCACTTCTGGTTCCATGCCTGTTGCGCGAGCACGTCACAAAGTCGCCGGACTTCCCGCGCCGGAAGTGTTTGTTACCGCAGAGCGGGTTAAACGTGGAAAACCAGAGCCGGATGCATATCTGTTAGGTGCACAACTGTTGGGCCTTGCACCGCAGGAATGTGTGGTGGTGGAGGATGCTCCCGCTGGCGTGCTTTCAGGCCTGGCCGCGGGATGTCATGTTATTGCGGTTAACTCACCGGCTGATACCCCGCGTCTGAATGAGGTAGATTTGGTCCTCCATAGTCTGGAACAAATTACTGTGATCAAACAGCCAAATGGTGACGTTATTATTGCGTGAAACGCCAGATCATGATTTAGCCCCGTCCCGACGGGGCTTTTTTGTGGCAGAATCAGGCCATCCCCCTCAATTAACAAGGATACGTTGTGAACGGTGAATTGATCTGGGTTCTTTCATTACTGGCGGTTGCCATCGTCTTGTTTGCGACTGGCAGAGTGCGTATGGATGCGGTCGCTTTGTTTGTCATTGTTGCGTTTGCATTAAGCGGTACGCTGACCGTCCCTGAAGTATTTTCCGGTTTTTCCGATCCTAACGTGGTACTGATCGCCGCCTTGTTTATTATTGGCGATGGTTTAGTCCGCACGGGCGTCGCCACTGTAATGGGGACATGGCTGGTTAAAGTGGCAGGCAACAGTGAAATCAAAATGTTGGTTTTGTTGATGCTGACCGTTGCGGGCCTTGGCGCGTTTATGAGTTCAACGGGCGTCGTCGCTATCTTTATCCCTGTGGTGTTAAGCGTCGCTATGCGCATGCAAACGTCGCCGTCGCGCCTGATGATGCCGTTGAGTTTTGCCGGGCTGATCAGCGGCATGATGACGCTGGTGGCAACGCCACCTAACCTGGTGATTAACAGTGAATTGCTGCGTGAAGGCTATCATGGTTTTAGTTTCTTTAGCGTAACCCCCATCGGCCTGGTCGTACTGGTGCTGGGCATCTTGTATATGTTAGTGATGCGTTTCATGCTGAAAGGGGATACCCAGTCCCCGCAGCGCGAAGGCTGGACGCGTCGTACCTTCCGCGATCTTATCCGTGAATACCGACTTACCGGGCGCGCGCGTCGCCTGGCCATTCGTCCCGGTTCGCCGATGATTGGCCAGCGACTGGACGATCTCAAATTACGTGAACGTTATGGCGCTAACGTCATCGGTGTTGAACGCTGGCGGCGTTTTCGTCGCGTTATTGTGAACGTGAACGGGGTTTCTGAATTCCGGGCGCGTGACGTTTTGCTTATTGATATGTCTGCGGCTGATGTCGATCTCCGACAATTTTGTAGTGAACAATTGCTGGAACCGATGGTGCTGCGCGGCGAGTATTTTTCCGATCAAGCCCTTGATGTTGGCATGGCGGAGATTTCATTAATTCCTGAGTCTGAGTTGATTGGTAAATCGGTGCGCGAAATTGGCTTTCGTACGCGCTACGGACTAAATGTGGTGGGCCTGAAACGCAACGGCGTGGCGCTGGAAGGTTCGCTGGCGGATGAGCCTCTGCTGCTGGGCGATATCATTCTGGTCGTCGGTAACTGGAAGCTTATCGGTATGCTGGCAAAACAGGGCCGCGACTTCGTGGCGCTGAACTTACCGGAAGAGGTGAGTGAAGCATCGCCTGCGCACAGTCAGGCACCCCATGCCATTTTCTGTCTGGTGTTGATGGTGGCGTTAATGCTGACTGATGAAATCCCTAATCCCATCGCGGCTATCATTGCCTGCCTGCTGATGGGGAAATTCCGCTGTATCGATGCTGAAAGCGCCTATAAATCTATTCACTGGCCGAGCATTATTTTGATCGTTGGGATGATGCCGTTCGCGGTAGCGCTACAGAAAACAGGCGGTGTCGCGCTGGCGGTGAAAGGGTTAATGGACATCGGCGGCGGTTACGGGCCGCATATGATGCTTGGCTGTTTGTTTGTCTTGTCGGCGGTGATTGGTTTGTTTATTTCGAATACGGCAACGGCTGTGTTGATGGCGCCGATTGCGCTGGCCGCGGCTAAAACAATGGGCGTCTCGCCGTATCCATTTGCCATGGTGGTGGCGATGGCAGCATCCGCCGCCTTTATGACGCCAGTTTCCTCACCGGTTAACACGTTGGTTTTAGGTCCGGGAAATTACAGCTTCAGTGACTTTGTGAAGTTGGGGGTACCGTTCACCATTATCGTGATGGCGGTTTGTGTGGTGATGATTCCGATGCTGTTTCCGTTTTAACGAGAGCCTGATGTCGCATCTGGCGCTTATTGCCCGATGCGACGCTGGTATCTGTCTGCTTACAGTGGCGAATCCTGGCTAATCTCATCGAGAGAAAGATGGAAGCTGGGAACAAAGACTTCAATGAAGTAGTCCATCTCCTGGCTGCGGCGCGCTTCAAGCGTCGCTTCCAGCCGCGTTTTTGCCAGCAAAAATTCATTATTTCCGGCTGCGAGCTCTTCCAGACATTTCAGATAGGCACAAAGTGCATCAGCCTGTTTCACCAGTGACTTTTCTTCATCGCTATACGCATTTTCATCGATTAATGGCGCGAAAATATCCCGCAACTCCTCCGGAACCATATCGACCAGCTTTTGTTGGGCGATTTTTTCAATGGCTTTGTATTCCTGAGCGATTTGCGAGTTGAAATATTTCACTGGGGTAGGGAGATCGCCTGTGAGCACTTCAGAGGCATCGTGGTACATCGCCAGAAGAGCGATGCGTTCAGCGTTGACATTTCCGCCAAACTTACGGTTTTTAATGGCTGCCAGCGCATGGGCGACCATCGCCACCTGCAAACTGTGCTCAGACACATTTTCTGTCCGTACATTGCGCATTAACGGCCAGCGGTTAATGAGTTTCAGACGGGAGAGATGGGCAAAAAAATGGCTCTGCTTCATAACGACCTTGCGTGTGATGACTTCATGAGATCATTGTGGGGGGATAACACTGCCGGATGCAATCTCCGGCAGTGAATTTAAGATTACAGCTGATGATAGCCAGAAAGGAAACGAGCGAATTTACTTAATGACAGTTCGATATCATCAACGCGCGGCAGCGTAACTATGCGGAAGTGATCCGGCCACGGCCAGTTAAATGCCGTCCCCTGAACCAGCAGAACTTTTTCCTGTAACAGGAAGTCCAGCACCATCTTCTGGTCGTCGTGAATATTAAAACGTTTGGCGTCGATTTTTGGGAACATGTACAGCGCGCCGCGTGGCTTCACGCAGGAAACGCCTGGAATGTCGTTAATCAACTCCCATGCGCGATTACGCTGCTCGTAAAGACGCCCGCCTGGTAAGATAAATTCACTGATACTCTGATAGCCGCCCAATGCGGTCTGAATCGCGTGTTGTGCGGGAACGTTGGCGCAAAGTCGCATTGATGCCAGCATCTCCAGACCTTCGATGTAGCCTTTGGCGTGTTTTTTCGGCCCGTTCAGCACCATCCAGCCCTGACGGAAGCCTGCCACGCGATACGTTTTCGACAGACCGTTAAAGGTAATGGTCAGCAGGTCAGGCGCCATCGCCGCAATCGAGTGATGCTCGGCGTCGTCGTAGAGAATTTTGTCGTAAATTTCATCGGCGAAAATAATGAGATTATGCTGACGCGCAATCTCCACAATTTCCATTAAAAGCTCTTTGGAATAAACCGCGCCAGTAGGGTTGTTCGGGTTGATAATAACGATACCGCGCGTACGAGGCGTAATTTTAGCGCGAATATCATCGAGGTCCGGGAACCAGTCAGAGGACTCGTCACAAAGGTAGTGCACCGCTTTACCGCTGGAGAGCGAAACCGCCGCGGTCCATAGTGGGTAATCAGGTGCAGGAACCAACATTTCATCCCCGCTGTTCAGCAAGGCCTGCATTGCCTGAACAATAAGCTCCGATACACCATTGCCGATGTAAATGTCTTCCACGGTAACATCACGCATGCCTCGCGCCTGATAGTGCTGCATGATGGCCTTACGCGCAGAGTAGAGGCCTTTTGAATCACAATAGCCCTGAGCGGTCGGGAGGTTGCGTATCACGTCAACCAGGATCTCATCAGGAGCGTCAAAACCGAACGGGGCTGGGTTGCCAATGTTCAGTTTCAATACCTTGTTACCTTCTTCTTCCAGGCGTTTTGCTTCTTTCAGCACCGGACCACGGATGTCATAACAGACATTCTCTAACTTGCTGGATTTTTCAATGGGTGACATGAATCTTGACCTTTTTTGCTGTTATCGCCACTCCCTGCCGTGGAAGTCAGCTTAGAACAATGTACTCCCCCGAGGCGGTGTTTTGAAGTTCTGCAGAACAAGATTTTGCGAGAGTAAAAGAAGGGAATGTGCTGTTAATAACTTAATAATCGTTAAATATTGAGATGCATATGCTTAATGATTTGTGTTTTGTAGTGATTTATTCTAAGTATTAATCTAATGCATAGTTTTTTGTCTGGTAGATAAATGTGCGAATTTCCTTTGATTTAAGAAATCGCGAACATAACATATTCATGATATTTTCATTATAAGTGAAACATTAACAGAGTAGTGATCGCCGAAGTGTCGTATAGGTGATGACGTGCGAAACTATTGTTAAGCGGAATTAATGAATGCAGGGTGTGCTAATTAATTATTATTTAATATTCAAAAAGGTTTTGTTGTGCTTATTAATAATAGAAGATTACTTTGCCTAACATAACATAACTTTGCATCAGATAATTCGCAATGGCCCTTATAAATAAATGGGTTTTAGGGTAAAATGCTCGCTTAAATGACGGAAGCCCCACTTTTGATGCAGACAAATCATCGCCGCTTATGCGTGTTCACGCTGGGTTGGCGCCGCTTTGCTAGTAGTGGAACAAGGAACAACATTTACATTTACACAAACACTCGCATGTCATAAATAGAAAAGAGTGAGTAACTTAATAGATATGCGATTCCTGAAGATATATTCTGTGAACTACTTCAGGCATTATAACGGAACAATGTGAGTCGTTCTTATTAGTGCAACTCATATGCATTTTAACTTTCATCCAGACTTCCGGATGAAACTGCCAGGGAGGCACATTACAAATGGAATTGCTTGTTTGTGTGTGCACAGCATTAACCAGCTCAGTATGAGCCGCCAGTAAGTGATAATATATGATAAGTGCAAATCGTCCGATAATTAACCTCGACCTCGATCTGCTGAGAACATTTGTTGCTGTTGCCGATCTGAACACTTTTGCTGCTGCAGCTGCCGCCGTGTGTCGTACTCAGTCCGCTGTTAGTCAGCAAATGCAACGTCTTGAACAACTCGTTGGGAAAGAACTGTTCGCTCGGCATGGTCGTAACAAACTGTTAACTGAACATGGCATTCAGCTTCTTGGCTATGCCAGGAAGATCCTGCGTTTTAATGATGAAGCTTGCTCATCATTGATGTTCAGTAATCTTCAGGGCGTGTTAACAATCGGCGCTTCAGATGAATCTGCTGATACGATCTTACCTTTCCTGCTTAATCGCGTGAGTTCGGTTTATCCGAAACTTGCGCTGGATGTCCGCGTTAAGCGTAATGCCTATATGGCAGATATGCTGAAGTCCCAGGAAGTGGATTTAATGGTTACCACAAATCGTCCTGGTACCTTTAAGGCGTTGAACCTGAGAACTTCTCCAACGCACTGGTATTGCGCTGCGGAATACGTATTGCAAAAAGGCGAGCCGATCCCTCTGGTGTTGCTGGATGATCCTAGTCCGTTCCGCGATATGGTTCTGGCAACACTCAATAAAGCAGATATTCCATGGCGTCTGGCTTATGTCGCCTCCACGTTGCCGGCGGTTCGTGCTGCAGTGAAAGCGGGATTGGGTGTAACGGCAAGGCCGGTTGAGATGATGAGTCCGGACCTGCGCGTCTTGAGTGCTGTGGACGGTTTACCACCACTGCCAGATACCGAATATTTGCTCTGCTATGATCCGTCCAGCGGTAATGAACTGGCCCAGGTGATATACCAGGCAATGGAGAGTTATCAGAATCCATGGCAGTTCAGCGCGACAGGAGCCCATGAAGGGGATGATTCTCTGTTAATTGAAGGCGATTACGAATAATTGCCTGGTACCAGGTAACCACATTTGTAAAAACAAGCCACTGATGTTTTTTTGAACGTCAGTGGCTTTTTTTTACAATAAATGATGACGACTTTTCCTGATTTTGAACAAATGTGTTCATTTTTCAATCGACCTCCATTCTCTATACGCGCGAACAAAAAATCGCCGGATAAAAATCTCCTGCTACAATGATGTTAAAAAATACGTGAATTTGTTGCTGTATTTTTGTTATGGATTAACAAAAGCGTGTCACAGATCAAGAAAATACTCTCTTTTAGGGGGAGGAATCGACACAAATTCCTGTCAAAATAGACCCGTATTTTTTCCATTGCTTCACAACGGACACGATTCAACAACATCTAATTTTCCTGGAGTCGTCAATGATCTGGGATGAAGAGCATTAAATGCAAAAGTTGTTGGTATTATGTAAATTAATGTGAAGAAACTTTTGTTAAAGTTGACAAAAGGTTATAGAAAGGGGTAAAAGACCACATCAATTCACTGTGTAAAATTGTTACTACAGTAGTTGTAAGGTTTTTTTTATTCCTCCCCATGAATCGATGTGGCGTCCATCTGCCGTGAAGAGCAGTGAATCTGGCGCTACTTTTGATGAGTAAGCAATGAGTATGTCAACATCCACTGAAGTCATCGCTCATCACTGGGCATTCGCTATCTTTCTTATCGTTGCCATTGGCCTGTGTTGCCTGATGCTGGTAGGCGGTTGGTTTTTAGGCGGTCGCGCACGCGCGAGGTCGAAAAACGTGCCGTTTGAATCCGGTATCGACTCGGTCGGCTCCGCCCGCTTACGCCTGTCCGCCAAGTTTTATCTGGTGGCCATGTTCTTCGTTATCTTCGACGTTGAAGCGCTGTATCTGTTCGCATGGTCAACCTCTATCCGCGAAAGCGGCTGGGTAGGCTTTGTGGAAGCTGCAATTTTTATTTTTGTGTTACTGGCAGGTCTGGTTTATCTGGTGCGTATTGGCGCGCTGGACTGGACGCCCGCGCGTTCACGCCGCGAGCGTATGAACCCGGAAACGAACAGTATCGCTAATCGTCAACGCTAACCGCGAGGCATTAAGATGGATTATACGCTCACCCGCATAGATCCCAACGGTGAGAACGACCGTTACCCCCTGCAAAAGCAGGAGATCGTAACCGACCCTCTGGAGCAAGAAGTTAACAAAAACGTGTTTATGGGCAAGCTCAATGACATGGTTAACTGGGGTCGTAAAAACTCAATTTGGCCGTATAACTTCGGTCTTTCCTGCTGTTACGTTGAGATGGTGACTTCGTTTACCGCGGTGCATGACGTGGCGCGTTTTGGCGCAGAAGTATTGCGTGCTTCGCCGCGTCAGGCTGACCTGATGGTGGTTGCAGGAACCTGCTTTACCAAAATGGCACCGGTTATTCAGCGCCTGTATGACCAGATGCTGGAACCAAAATGGGTTATCTCAATGGGTGCCTGTGCCAACTCCGGCGGTATGTACGATATTTATTCCGTTGTGCAGGGCGTCGATAAATTCATCCCGGTTGATGTGTATATCCCGGGCTGCCCGCCGCGTCCTGAAGCGTACATGCAGGCACTGATGCTGTTGCAGGAATCTATCGGCAAAGAACGTCGTCCGCTCTCCTGGGTGGTTGGCGATCAGGGCGTTTATCGCGCCAATATGCAATCAGAGCGCGAACGCAAGCGCGGTGAACGCATTGCCGTAACCAACCTGCGTACACCTGACGAGATTTAATTTGCGCCTGTCGGCAAAGGGATTTTTCTTCGCTTATTCCTAAATCTATTTCGCGAAGCTTACTGCGCCGACAGTCACCACGGACCATTTGCAATGGTGAACAATATGACCGACTTAACCGCGCAAGAACCCGCCTGGCAGACCCGCGATCATCTTGATGATCCGGTGATTGGCGAACTGCGCAACCGTTTTGGGCCGGATGCCTTTACTGTTCAGGCGACTCGCACCGGGGTTCCCGTTGTGTGGATCAAGCGTGAACAATTACTGGAAGTTGGCGATTTCTTAAAGAAACTGCCGAAACCTTACGTCATGCTGTTTGACTTACACGGCATGGACGAACGTCTGCGCACACACCGCGAAGGGTTACCTGCCGCGGATTTTTCCGTTTTCTACCATCTGATTTCTATCGATCGTAACCGCGACATCATGCTGAAGGTGGCGCTGGCAGAAAACGACCTGCACGTACCGACCTTCACCAAACTGTTCCCGAACGCTAACTGGTATGAGCGTGAGACCTGGGATCTGTTTGGCATTACTTTCGACGGTCACCCGAACCTGCGCCGCATCATGATGCCGCAAACCTGGAAAGGTCACCCGCTGCGTAAAGATTACCCGGCGCGCGCTACCGAATTCTCGCCGTTTGAGCTGACCAAAGCCAAACAGGATCTGGAGATGGAAGCCCTGACCTTCAAACCGGAAGAGTGGGGGATGAAGCGCGGCACCGAAAACGAGGACTTCATGTTCCTCAACCTCGGCCCGAACCACCCGTCGGCGCACGGGGCTTTCCGTATCGTTTTGCAACTCGACGGCGAAGAGATTGTCGACTGCGTACCAGACATCGGCTACCACCACCGTGGTGCAGAGAAAATGGGCGAGCGCCAGTCCTGGCACAGCTACATTCCGTATACCGACCGTATCGAATACCTCGGCGGCTGCGTTAACGAAATGCCTTACGTGCTGGCGGTAGAGAAACTGGCCGGGATCACCGTGCCGGATCGCGTTAACGTCATTCGCGTAATGCTCTCCGAACTGTTCCGCATCAACAGTCACCTGCTGTATATCTCCACCTTTATTCAGGACGTCGGCGCAATGACGCCCGTGTTCTTTGCCTTTACCGATCGTCAGAAAATTTACGATCTGGTGGAAGCGATCACGGGTTTCCGTATGCACCCGGCGTGGTTCCGTATTGGCGGCGTAGCGCACGACCTGCCGCGCGGCTGGGATCGCCTGCTGCGGGAGTTCCTCGACTGGATGCCGAAACGTCTGGCGTCTTACGAGAAAGCGGCGCTGCAAAACACCATTCTGAAAGGTCGTTCCCAGGGCGTTGCCGCCTATGGCGCGAAAGAGGCACTGGAGTGGGGCACCACTGGCGCGGGCCTGCGTGCTACCGGGATCGACTTCGACGTGCGTAAGGCGCGTCCTTATTCTGGCTATGAAAACTTCGACTTTGAAATCCCGGTGGGTGGTGGTGTTTCTGACTGCTACACCCGTGTGATGCTGAAAGTGGAAGAGCTGCGCCAGAGTCTGCGCATTCTTGAGCAGTGCCTCAACAACATGCCGGAAGGCCCGTTCAAAGCGGATCACCCGCTGACCACGCCGCCGCCGAAAGAGCGCACGCTGCAACATATCGAAACCCTGATCACCCACTTCCTGCAAGTGTCGTGGGGTCCGGTGATGCCTGCCAATGAATCTTTCCAGATGATTGAGGCGACCAAAGGGATCAACAGTTACTACCTGACCAGCGACGGTAGCACCATGAGTTATCGCACCCGTATCCGTACGCCGAGTTATGCGCATTTGCAGCAAATTCCGGCGGCGATCCGCGGCAGCCTGGTGTCTGACCTGATTGTTTATCTGGGCAGTATCGATTTTGTTATGTCAGATGTGGACCGCTAATTATGCACGAGAATCAACAACCACAAACCGAGGCTTTTGAGCTGAGTGCGGCAGAGCGTGAAGCGATTGAGCACGAGATGCACCACTACGAAGACCCGCGTGCGGCGTCCATTGAAGCGCTGAAAATCGTTCAGAAGCAGCGTGGCTGGGTGCCGGATGGCGCGATCCACGCGATCGCCGATGTGCTGGGTATTCCGGCGAGCGACGTTGAAGGTGTGGCAACGTTCTACAGCCAGATCTTCCGCCAGCCGGTTGGTCGCCATGTGATCCGTTATTGCGACAGCGTGGTCTGTCATATCAACGGTTACCAGGGTATTCAGGCGGCGCTCGAGAAAAAGCTGAACATCAAACCAGGGCAAACGACATTTGATGGCCGCTTTACGCTGCTGCCAACTTGCTGCCTGGGGAACTGTGATAAAGGGCCAAACATGATGATCGATGAGGACACTCACGCGCATCTGACCCCGGAAGCGATCCCTGAACTGCTGGAGCGGTATAAATGAAAAACATTATCCGTACTCCCGAAACGCATCCGCTGACCTGGCGTCTGCGCGATGACAAACAGCCAGTGTGGCTGGACGAATATCGCAGCAAAAACGGTTACGAAGGCGCGCGTAAGGCGCTGACCGGGCTGTCTCCGGACGAAATCGTTAATCAGGTAAAAGACGCTGGTCTGAAAGGGCGCGGTGGCGCGGGCTTTTCTACCGGCCTGAAATGGAGCCTGATGCCGAAAGACGAATCCATGAACATCCGTTACCTGCTGTGTAACGCCGATGAAATGGAGCCAGGCACCTATAAAGACCGCCTGCTGATGGAGCAACTGCCGCACCTGCTGGTGGAAGGTATGCTTATCTCCGCGTTTGCGCTGAAAGCTTACCGTGGCTACATCTTCCTGCGTGGCGAATATATTGAAGCGGCAGTGAATCTGCGCCGCGCCATTGCCGAAGCGACCGAAGCGGGTCTGCTTGGCAAAAACATTATGGGAACAGGTTTCGATTTCGAACTGTTCGTCCATACCGGGGCAGGGCGCTACATCTGCGGGGAAGAAACAGCGTTAATCAACTCCCTGGAAGGACGTCGTGCTAACCCACGCTCGAAGCCTCCATTCCCGGCAACCTCCGGTGCATGGGGCAAACCGACCTGTGTCAACAACGTCGAAACCCTGTGTAACGTTCCGGCGATCCTCGCTAACGGCGTGGAGTGGTATCAGAACATCTCGAAAAGTAAAGATGCTGGCACCAAGCTGATGGGCTTCTCCGGTCGGGTGAAAAATCCGGGCCTGTGGGAACTGCCGTTTGGTACTACCGCGCGCGAGATCCTCGAAGATTACGCCGGTGGTATGCGTGATGGTCTGAAATTCAAAGCCTGGCAGCCAGGCGGCGCGGGGACTGACTTCCTGACTGAAGCGCACCTTGACCTGCCGATGGAATTCGAAAGTATCGGTAAAGCGGGAAGCCGTCTGGGTACGGCGCTGGCTATGGCTGTTGACCATGAGATCAACATGGTGTCGCTGGTGCGTAACCTGGAAGAGTTTTTCGCCCGTGAGTCCTGCGGCTGGTGTACGCCGTGCCGCGACGGTCTGCCGTGGAGCGTGAAAATTCTGCGTGCGCTTGAGCGTGGTGAAGGTCAGCCGGGCGATATCGAAACACTTGAGCAACTGTGTCGATTCTTAGGCCCGGGTAAAACTTTCTGTGCCCACGCACCTGGTGCAGTGGAGCCGTTACAGAGCGCCATCAAATATTTCCGCGAAGAATTTGAGGCGGGAATCAAACAGCCGTTCAGCAATACCCATTTGATTAATGGGATTCAGCCGAACCTGCTGAAAGAGCGCTGGTAACCGAATTTCGATTAACGCTCAGTCTCTGACTGAGAAAACTGGAAGCATGCTAATGGCTACAATTCATGTAGACGGCAAAGAATACGAGGTCAACGGAGCGGACAACCTGCTGGAAGCTTGTCTGTCTCTGGGCCTTGATATTCCTTACTTTTGCTGGCATCCGGCGCTGGGAAGCGTCGGTGCTTGCCGCCAGTGTGCGGTGAAGCAATACCAAAACGCGGAAGACACGCGTGGTCGCCTGGTGATGTCCTGTATGACACCGGCTTCCGATGGCACATTTATTTCCATTGACGACGAAGAAGCGAAACAGTTCCGTGAAAGTGTGGTCGAGTGGTTAATGACCAACCACCCGCACGACTGTCCGGTATGTGAAGAAGGCGGTAACTGCCATCTTCAGGATATGACCGTGATGACCGGGCATACCTTCCGTCGCTACCGTTTCACTAAACGTACCCACCGTAATCAGGATTTGGGGCCGTTCATCTCTCACGAAATGAACCGCTGCATCGCCTGCTACCGCTGCGTGCGTTACTACAAAGATTACGCTGACGGTACAGATCTGGGCGTTTACGGTGCGCACGACAACGTCTACTTCGGTCGCCCGGAAGACGGCACGCTGGAAAGCGAATTTTCCGGTAACCTGGTCGAAATTTGCCCGACCGGCGTATTTACCGACAAAACGCACTCCGAGCGTTACAACCGTAAATGGGATATGCAGTTTGCGCCGAGCATCTGCCAGCAATGTTCCATCGGCTGTAACATCAGCCCCGGCGAGCGTTATGGCGAACTGCGTCGTATCGAAAACCGTTACAACGGTACGGTAAACCACTACTTCCTCTGCGACCGTGGTCGTTTCGGTTACGGTTACGTCAACCTGAAAGATCGTCCGCGTCAGCCAGTACAGCGTCGTGGCGATGATTTCATTACCCTCAACGCCGAACAGGCAATGCAGGGCGCGGCAGATATTCTGCGTCAGTCGAAGAAAGTGATCGGCATCGGTTCTCCGCGCGCTAGCGTGGAAAGCAACTTTGCGCTGCGTGAGCTGGTGGGCGAAGAAAACTTCTACACCGGTATCGCTCACGGTGAGCAGGAACGTCTGCAACTGGCGCTGAAAGTACTACGTGAAGGCGGCATTTATACTCCGGCACTGCGCGAAATCGAATCTTATGATGCGGTACTGGTGCTGGGCGAAGACGTTACCCAGACCGGCGCGCGCGTCGCGCTGGCAGTTCGTCAGGCGGTGAAAGGTAAAGCGCGCGAAATGGCGGCAGCACAGAAAGTGGCTGACTGGCAGATTGCGGCAATCCTCAACATCGGCCAACGTGCGAAGCATCCGCTGTTTGTTACCAACGTTGATGACACCCGTCTGGATGATATCGCTGCGTGGACTTACCGCGCACCGGTTGAAGATCAGGCGCGTTTAGGTTTTGCCATCGCCCATGCGCTGGACAACTCCGCGCCAGCGGTTGACGGTATCGAACCTCAGCTGCAAAGCAAAATCGACGTCATCGTGCAGGCACTGGCTGGTGCGAAGAAACCGTTGATTATCTCCGGGACGAACGCCGGTAGCGCTGAAGTGATTCAGGCTGCGGCTAACGTGGCGAAAGCCCTGAAAGGTCGCGGCGCTGACGTCGGTATCACCATGATTGCCCGTTCTGTCAACAGCATGGGGCTGGGCATTATGGGCGGTGGATCGCTTGAAGAAGCGTTAACCGAACTGGAAACCGGACGCGCCGACGCGGTGGTTGTGCTGGAAAACGATCTGCATCGTCACGCTTCCGCTACCCGCGTGAATGCTGCGCTGGCTAAAGCGCCGCTGGTGATGGTGGTTGACCATCAACGCACAGCGATCATGGAAAACGCCCATCTGGTGCTTTCCGCCGCCAGCTTTGCTGAAAGCGACGGTACGGTAATTAATAATGAAGGCCGCGCCCAACGTTTCTTCCAGGTTTACGACCCGTCCTATTACGACAGCAAAACTGTCATGCTGGAAAGCTGGCGCTGGCTGCACTCGTTGCACAGCACCCTGCTGAGCCGAGAAGTGGACTGGACGCAGCTCGACCACGTGATTGACGCCGTTGTGGCGAAAATCCCGGAACTGGCGGGTATCAAAGATGCTGCGCCGGATGCGACATTCCGTATTCGTGGGCAGAAACTGGCCCGTGAGCCGCACCGTTACAGCGGTCGTACTGCCATGCGCGCCAACATCAGCGTTCATGAGCCGCGTCAGCCGCAGGACATTGACACCATGTTCACCTTCTCGATGGAAGGTAACAACCAGCCGACCGCGCACCGTTCGCAAGTGCCGTTTGCCTGGGCGCCAGGCTGGAACTCCCCGCAGGCGTGGAACAAATTCCAGGACGAAGTGGGCGGCAAACTGCGCTTTGGCGATCCGGGCGTGCGTCTGTTTGAAACCAGCGAAAACGGTCTGGATTACTTCACCAGCGTACCGGCACGCTTCCAGCCGCAGGACGGGAAATGGCGTATCGCGCCGTACTACCACCTGTTTGGCAGCGATGAATTGTCACAGCGTGCTCCGGTCTTCCAGAGCCGTATGCCGCAGCCGTACATCAAACTCAACCCAGCGGATGCCGCGAAGTTGGGCGTGAATGCGGGGACACGCGTCTCCTTTAGTTACGATGGCAACACGGTCACGCTGCCGGTTGAAATCGCCGAAGGGCTGACGGCAGGGCAGGTGGGCTTGCCGATGGGTATGTCCGGCATTGCTCCGGTGCTGGCTGGCGCGCATCTTGAGGATCTCAAGGAGGCACAACAATGAGTTGGTTATCACCGGAACTGATTGAGATCCTGCTGACCATCCTCAAAGCGGTGGTGATCCTGCTGGTGGTTGTCACCTGTGGGGCATTCATGAGCTTTGGCGAACGTCGCCTGCTGGGTCTGTTCCAGAACCGTTACGGACCTAACCGTGTTGGCTGGGGCGGTTCGCTCCAGCTGGTCGCGGACATGATCAAAATGTTCTTTAAAGAAGACTGGATCCCGAAATTCTCGGATCGCGTCATCTTTACCCTGGCACCGATGATTGCCTTTACCTCGCTGCTGCTGGCCTTTGCAATTGTGCCAGTCAGCCCAGGTTGGGTGGTTGCCGACCTGAACATCGGGATTTTGTTCTTCCTGATGATGGCAGGTCTGGCGGTTTACGCAGTGCTGTTTGCGGGCTGGTCAAGTAACAACAAATACTCGCTGCTGGGTGCGATGCGTGCTTCTGCGCAGACCCTGAGCTACGAAGTGTTCCTCGGGCTTTCCCTGATGGGCGTGGTGGCGCAGGCCGGTTCATTCAACATGACCGACATCGTCAACAGCCAGGCGCATGTGTGGAACGTCATCCCGCAATTCTTTGGTTTTATTACCTTTGCCATCGCGGGCGTGGCGGTGTGTCACCGTCACCCGTTTGACCAGCCGGAAGCCGAGCAGGAACTGGCGGATGGTTACCACATTGAATATTCCGGCATGAAGTTCGGTCTGTTCTTCGTGGGTGAGTACATCGGGATTGTGACCATCTCTGCACTGATGGTGACGCTGTTCTTCGGTGGCTGGCAAGGCCCGTTGTTACCGCCATTCATCTGGTTCGCGCTGAAAACCGCGTTCTTTATGATGATGTTCATTTTGATTCGTGCGTCGTTACCGCGTCCGCGTTATGACCAGGTAATGTCCTTCGGCTGGAAAATCTGCCTGCCGCTGACGCTGATCAACTTGCTGGTAACGGCGGCTGTCATTCTCTGGCAGGCGCAATAAGGGGCAATAAGACCATGACCTTAAAAGAATTGTTAGTAGGTTTCGGCACCCAGGTTCGTAGTATCTGGATGATCGGCCTGCACGCGTTCGCCAAACGCGAAACGCGAATGTACCCGGAAGAGCCGGTCTATCTGCCGCCCCGTTATCGTGGTCGTATCGTTCTGACCCGCGACCCGGACGGCGAAGAGCGTTGCGTAGCCTGTAACCTCTGCGCGGTAGCCTGCCCGGTCGGCTGTATCTCGCTGCAAAAAGCAGAAACCAAAGACGGTCGCTGGTATCCGGAATTTTTCCGCATCAACTTCTCACGCTGCATTTTCTGTGGTCTGTGCGAAGAAGCCTGTCCGACCACGGCGATTCAGTTAACCCCGGATTTCGAAATGGGGGAATACAAGCGCCAGGATCTGGTTTACGAGAAAGAGGATCTGCTGATCTCCGGTCCGGGCAAATACCCGGAATATAACTTCTACCGGATGGCAGGTATGGCAATCGACGGCAAAGATAAGGGCGAAGCAGAGAACGAAGCCAAGCCTATCGACGTCAAGAGCCTGTTACCGTAAGGAGAGGGGCAATGGAGTTCGCTTTTTATATCTGTGGCCTGATAGCCATACTTGCGACCTTGCGAGTGATCACCCATACCAATCCGGTACACGCACTGCTGTACCTGATTATTTCGCTGCTGGCGATTTCCGGGGTGTTCTTCTCACTGGGCGCTTATTTCGCCGGTGCGCTGGAAATTATCGTCTACGCGGGTGCCATTATGGTGCTGTTCGTGTTCGTGGTGATGATGCTCAACCTGGGCGGTTCGGAAATCGAACAGGAACGCCAGTGGCTGAAACCGCAGGTGTGGATTGGTCCGGCAATTTTGTCGGCCATCATGCTGGTGGTGATTGTTTACGCCATCCTCGGTGTTAACGATCAGGGTATCGACGGTACGCCAATCAGTGCTAAAGCAGTGGGTATTACGCTGTTCGGGCCTTACGTACTGGCGGTGGAACTGGCTTCTATGCTGCTGCTCGCGGGTCTGGTTGTGGCCTTCCACGTCGGTCGTGAAGAGCGTGCGGGTGAAGTGCTGAGCAATCGTAAAGACGACAGCGCGAAAAGAAAAACGGAGGAGCACGCATGATCCCCTTACAACATGGACTGATCCTCGCGGCAATCTTATTCGTTCTTGGCTTAACCGGTCTGGTTATCCGTCGCAATCTGCTGTTTATGCTGATTGGTCTGGAAATCATGATTAACGCCTCCGCGCTGGCCTTTGTGGTCGCCGGAAGCTACTGGGGCCAGACCGACGGTCAGGTGATGTATATTCTCGCCATCAGCCTCGCGGCGGCAGAAGCGAGTATCGGCCTTGCGCTGCTGCTGCAACTTCACCGTCGTCGCCAGAACCTGAACATCGATTCAGTAAGTGAGATGCGCGGATGAACATGCTTGCCTTAACCATTATTTTGCCATTTATTGGCTTCGTCCTGCTGGCGTTCTCCCGTGGGCGCTGGTCTGAAAACGTCTCGGCGATCGTCGGCGTTGGCTCTGTGGGCCTGGCGGCGCTGGTAACTGCCTTTATCGGCGTTGACTTCTTCGCTAACGGCGAGCAGGCATACAGCCAGCCGCTGTGGACGTGGATGTCGGTAGGCGACTTTAACATCGGTTTTAACCTGGTGCTGGACGGCCTGTCGCTGACCATGCTCTCGGTGGTCACTGGTGTGGGTTTCCTTATTCACATGTACGCCTCCTGGTACATGCGTGGTGAAGAGGGCTACTCTCGCTTCTTCGCTTACACCAACCTGTTCATCGCCAGCATGGTGGTTCTGGTTCTCGCCGATAACCTGCTGCTGATGTACCTCGGCTGGGAAGGCGTGGGCCTGTGCTCCTATCTGCTGATCGGGTTCTATTACACCGATCCGAAGAATGGCGCAGCGGCAATGAAAGCGTTCGTCGTGACCCGTGTGGGTGACGTTTTCCTCGCTTTCGCACTGTTCATTCTTTACAACGAACTGGGCACCCTTAACTTCCGCGAAATGGTGGAACTGGCACCAGCGCACTTTGCTGACGGCAATAACATGCTGATGTGGGCGACGCTGATGCTGCTGGGCGGTGCGGTCGGTAAATCTGCGCAGTTGCCGTTGCAGACATGGCTTGCCGACGCGATGGCGGGCCCGACGCCTGTCTCCGCGCTGATCCACGCTGCAACGATGGTAACCGCGGGTGTCTACCTGATCGCCCGTACCCACGGCCTGTTCCTGATGACGCCGGAAGTTCTGCATCTGGTGGGCATTGTCGGGGCGGTTACGCTGCTGCTGGCCGGTTTTGCCGCGCTGGTACAGACCGACATCAAACGTGTTCTCGCTTACTCTACCATGAGCCAGATTGGCTACATGTTCCTCGCGCTTGGCGTGCAGGCATGGGATGCGGCGATTTTCCACTTGATGACTCACGCGTTCTTTAAAGCGCTGCTGTTCCTGGCATCCGGTTCCGTCATTCTGGCCTGCCATCACGAACAGAACATCTTCAAGATGGGCGGTCTACGTAAATCTATTCCGCTGGTTTATCTCTGCTTCCTGGTGGGCGGCGCAGCACTGTCGGCACTGCCGCTGGTCACTGCGGGCTTCTTCAGTAAGGATGAGATCCTCGCGGGTGCGATGGCGAATGGTCATATCAATCTGATGGTGGCAGGTCTGGTCGGTGCGTTTATGACCTCGCTCTACACCTTCCGTATGATTTTCATTGTCTTCCACGGAAAAGAACAAATTCACGCTCACGCCGTGAAAGGGGTAACTCACAGCCTGCCGCTGATTGTGCTGCTGATCCTTTCCACCTTCGTTGGCGCACTGATTGTACCGCCGCTGCAGGGCGTGCTTCCGCAAACGACGGAGCTGGCGCACGGCAGCATGTTGACCCTGGAAATTACCTCTGGCGTGGTCGCGGTGGTCGGCATTCTGCTGGCAGCCTGGCTGTGGCTGGGTAAACGTACTCTGGTGACCTCCATCGCCAACAGTGCGCCGGGCCGCCTGCTGAGTACCTGGTGGTACAACGCCTGGGGCTTTGACTGGCTGTACGACAAAGTGTTCGTCAAGCCGTTCCTGGGTATTGCCTGGTTGCTGAAACGCGATCCGCTGAACTCAATGATGAACATTCCGGCTGTCCTTTCCCGCTTTGCAGGTAAAGGCCTGCTGTTAAGCGAGAACGGCTACCTGCGCTGGTATGTGGCATCCATGAGCATCGGTGCGGTCGTGGTGCTGGCACTGTTGATGGTACTGCGTTGAGTTAAGGATTGTGGGCTTGCCCCTGGGCATATAAGAACGTAGGTCGGATAAGCCGTCTTCGCGGCGCATCCGACACTACAACCACAATCCGAAGAGAATTTTCTGTCGTGAGAATTCGTTGAAAATCCGGTCCTGACGGGACTTTTACAAGGAATAAAGATCGCCATGTTACTACCCTGGCTAATATTAATTCCCTTTATCGGCGGCTTCCTGTGCTGGCAGACCGAACGCTTTGGCGTAAAGGTGCCGCGCTGGGTAGCGCTGATCACCATGGGATTGACGCTGGCGCTGTCGCTGCAACTGTGGTTGCAGGGCGGTTATTCACTGACGCAATCCGCCGGAATTCCGCAGTGGCAGTCTGAATTCGACATGCCGTGGATCCCGCGTTTTGGTATCTCTATCCATCTCGCCATTGACGGTCTGTCGCTGCTGATGGTCGTGCTGACCGGTCTGCTCGGCGTGCTGGCGGTACTCTGTTCGTGGAACGAGATCGAAAAATATCAGGGCTTCTTCCACCTAAACCTGATGTGGATCCTGGGCGGCGTTATCGGCGTGTTCCTTGCCATCGACATGTTCCTGTTCTTCTTCTTCTGGGAAATGATGTTGGTGCCGATGTACTTCCTGATCGCACTGTGGGGGCATAAAGCTTCTGACGGTAAAACGCGTATCACGGCGGCAACCAAGTTCTTCATTTATACCCAGGCGAGTGGTCTGGTGATGTTGATCGCCATCCTGGCGCTGGTCTTTGTTCACTACAACGCGACCGGCGTCTGGACCTTCAACTATGAAGAGCTGCTGAATACGCCGATGTCTAACGGCGTGGAATACCTGTTGATGCTGGGCTTCTTCATCGCCTTCGCGGTGAAAATGCCGGTGGTTCCGCTGCATGGCTGGCTGCCGGATGCGCACTCCCAGGCTCCGACCGCCGGTTCCGTTGACCTCGCGGGGATCTTGCTGAAAACCGCCGCTTACGGTCTGCTGCGTTTCTCCCTGCCGCTGTTCCCGAACGCGTCGGCAGAGTTTGCACCAATCGCTATGTGGCTGGGTGTTATCGGCATCTTCTACGGTGCGTGGATGGCCTTCGCTCAGACCGACATCAAACGTCTGATCGCCTACACCTCGGTTTCCCACATGGGCTTCGTGCTGATTGCTATCTACACTGGCAGCCAGTTGGCCTACCAGGGCGCGGTAATTCAGATGATTGCGCACGGCTTGTCAGCGGCGGGTCTGTTTATTCTCTGCGGTCAGCTTTATGAACGTATCCATACCCGCGACATGCGCATGATGGGCGGTCTGTGGAGCAAGATGAAATGGCTGCCAGCACTGTCGCTGTTCTTTGCGGTGGCAACGCTTGGGATGCCCGGCACCGGTAACTTCGTCGGCGAATTTATGATTCTGTTCGGCAGCTTCCAGGTTGTCCCGGTGATTACCGTTATCTCTACCTTTGGGCTGGTCTTTGCATCTGTTTATTCGCTGGCGATGTTACATCGCGCTTACTTCGGTAAAGCGAAAAGCGAGATTGCCAGCAAAGAACTGCCAGGGATGTCGCTGCGTGAGCTGTTTATGATCCTGTTGCTGGTGGTGCTGCTGGTACTGCTGGGCTTCTATCCGCAGCCGATTCTGGATACCTCGCACTCCGCGATTGGCAATATCCAGCAGTGGTTTGTTAATTCCGTTACTACTACAAGGCCGTAAATCGCCATGACAATAACTCCACAAAACCTGATCGCACTGCTACCGTTGCTGATCGTCGGCTTGACGGTGGTGGTTGTGATGCTCTCCATTGCGTGGCGACGCAATCATTTCCTCAACGCTACGCTCTCGGTTATTGGGCTTAACGCGGCGCTGGTTTCGCTCTGGTTTGTCGGCCAGGCGGGCGCTATGGACGTTACGCCGCTGATGCGCGTTGATGGTTTCGCCATGCTTTACACCGGGCTGGTATTGTTGGCGAGCCTCGCCACCTGTACTTTCGCCTACCCGTGGCTTGAAGGCTATAACGACAACAAGGACGAGTTCTACCTGTTGGTGTTAATTGCTGCGCTGGGCGGGATCCTGCTGGCGAATGCCAACCATCTGGCGTCTCTGTTCCTCGGTATCGAACTGATCTCTTTGCCGCTGTTTGGCCTGGTCGGTTACGCTTTCCGCCAGAAACGTTCGCTGGAAGCCAGTATCAAATACACCATTCTTTCTGCCGCAGCGTCTTCTTTCCTGCTGTTTGGTATGGCGCTGGTGTATGCGCAGTCTGGGGATCTGTCGTTCGTTGCACTGGGTAAAAACCTCGGCGACGGTATGCTCAACGAGCCGCTGTTGCTGGCAGGTTTCGGCCTGATGATTGTTGGCCTCGGCTTCAAACTCTCTCTGGTGCCGTTCCACCTGTGGACGCCAGACGTATACCAGGGCGCGCCTGCGCCGGTTTCCACTTTCCTGGCGACGGCGAGCAAAATCGCTATCTTCGGTGTGGTGATGCGTCTGTTCCTTTACGCACCAGTGGGTGACAGCGAAGCGATTCGCGTGGTGCTGGCGATTATCGCCTTTGCCTCCATCATCTTCGGTAACCTGATGGCGCTGAGCCAGACCAATATCAAACGTCTGCTCGGTTACTCATCTATCTCTCACCTCGGCTATCTGCTGGTGGCGCTGATTGCGCTGCAAACTGGCGAGATGTCGATGGAAGCGGTAGGGGTTTACCTCGCCGGTTATCTGTTCAGCAGCCTCGGCGCGTTCGGCGTGGTCAGCCTGATGTCCAGCCCGTATCGTGGCCCGGATGCTGATTCCCTGTTCTCTTACCGCGGACTGTTCTGGCATCGTCCGATCCTCGCGGCGGTGATGACGGTGATGATGCTGTCTCTGGCCGGTATCCCGATGACGCTGGGCTTTATTGGTAAGTTCTACGTGCTGGCGGTCGGTGTCCAGGCACACTTGTGGTGGCTGGTGGGTGCCGTGGTTGTCGGTTCGGCAATCGGCCTTTACTACTATCTGCGTGTGGCGGTGAGCCTGTACCTGCACGCACCGGAACAACCGGGTCGCGATGCACCGTCAAACTGGCAGTACAGCGCAGGCGGTATCGTGGTGCTCATCTCTGCACTGCTGGTTCTGGTGCTGGGTGTATGGCCACAACCGCTGATTAGTATTGTGCGTTTGGCAATGCCGCTGATGTAAGCTGTCAGTTTGTAAGTCAGAAAGCCGCCGACATGTTCGGCGGTTTTTTTTGGTGCCCTGATACCATCACCCAACAATAACCGTCAGCGCATGATTCCCTTGTCGCAGCATACGTCGATACGCGCTAATCAGCTTCTCCATATCAAGCATGATCGAGGCAAAGAGTTGCCCCTCTAACTCTTCTGAAAAGGTCACTCCCGGATAAATCTCCATTTCATTGAGTCGCTGAATGGAAAACTGTTTACGCAGCACATTTCGGTCCAGAGCTTCCAGGCGGTCGATCGTCGCGGCTAACTCCTGATTCCAGGTCAATCCCAGGAAACCATCTATGCCATCTTCGAGGCTGTGTTCACCAAGCACGGCGCGACTTAGCGGGTCATTCTTCGCGGGGTCAAATGCAGAGGTGCCTGTCAGCCCAAAGTGTAAAAAATCCCAGCGTTTATCAATATCCAGTCGGCGTAAACCTGAAAGCGTGTCATGTATATTATCCATCAAAGGTTTTTCAGTAGACTCAAGCAGTTGGTTAATTTTCTCTGAGTCAATTTCTGCAAAATAGCCAATCATTCCCATTTATTTTTCCTCCGTTGAATTTAATTTTTCGCATCTTAAAACAGACGAGGGAAAATAAAATGTGCATGTTGCTTTTTCTGGATCTTCCTCGAGGAATTTTTATTATTTACTATTTTGCAACAAGGTTATAACGCCATTCACCACCTGAGCCATTTTCTGATAATTGAGTCTGTCTGCGGTATCGCCAGGTAAGTGATATTGTTTATTACGATAAAAAGCGGTGTCGGTAATCATTACGGCGGGAATATCGTGTTGCCAATAATTAAGGTGGTCGGAGAAATCGATACCGGGAATAAAACCTGGCGCATTAATAGAATAAACAGGCAACTCTGTTGCTGATAACAACGCAGATTTTACCTGACGCACAGCGCTGATATCCTGCACTCTGCCGACGACAGCAATAAAATCACCACGGTCGGGATAAAGCCAGGACATGACAGAGTAAGGGTAATCCTGACTCCCGGATGCGGCGTCGTAATAACCAATCATCTCCAGCGCTATCATTAATTTCACCGGACGCTCAAGCGAAGCGGCGTGTACCGCGCTCCCCATTTCATCGCTACGAAAGAAGGGCGGTTCTTCCGACGCATAGGCGACCAGTTGCACACCTATTTTCGGCGCTTGCTGCTGTAACAAACGTGCCAGTTCGAGTAATCCTGCCACACCGCTGGCGTTATCATCCGCGCCCGGCGTATAGGTTAATTGATCGTTTTCGTAACTGCTGGCAGAGTCATAGTGCGCACCAATAATAATCAGCGGTCCATCGGCAGGACCATAATCAGCAACAATGTTTTTGTAGGGGCCACCAGTAATGGGGACGTCCTGCACGGTAACTCTGGCACCGCTACTGACAAAGACCTCTTTTATATACTCTGCGGATCTATTCAGATTATCAATATTGTCAGCACTACGTGGATGCACAGTTTGTGTAAAATAACGAACTGTTTTTTCTAATTGCTCGGGACTTGCGTGCTGGGGCGTTGGCGGTAATGCATTGACCCAGGGCTGATAAAAAACAATTAGAGGAAGTGAAAGCAGGAATAATATAAAAAAGGAAAAGGTTATTTTTTTCATATACAAATTCTTAATAGGTTTCGTTGTTGAATCATTATTTGTTATGGGTTTCGAGATTATATTTTATTAAGATTGGTCGGATTATACAAAGAGTCTATTTTATGTCTGGTAGCTGAGTTTATTTAAAAGGATTTTATATGCGAAATAAAAATATAATCATGTTGCTTATTAGTAGTTTGATTTTGTCAGGATGTGGGCCGGAATCTGATGATAAGGAAAGTCAGCAACAACAATCTACTACACCCACAGACCAGCAAGTACTTGCCGCGCAACAAGCGGCAACAAAAGTGGCGGAGCAAAGAGCCGCCGCCGCTAAAGCAAAAACCTAGCCCAGCATGAAGCGCAACAATCCTCAGACAAACAGGCTTTGCAGGGGCGATTGCAGGAAGCGCCAACATTTGAAAGAGCGGCTAAAGCAAAAGCTACACGTATCGCAAATTCAGGAACCGCTCGCTATCAGCAGTTCGATGATAATCCGGTTAAGCAGGTAGCGCAAAACCCGTTGGCGACGTTTAGCCTTGACGTCGACACCGACAGCTAACGCTGAATGGGCAAAAAGCATCAATTGATAAGTTACGCTATGCCCCGGATAGCAAATCAGCGAAATCAGATAAAGCGAAAGAACTGGCCTGGTTAAAGATTCGTTGGAAATACCCGCAGGGAAAAGAAAGTCAGTTAGTTGAATTCCCATTGGCACCCACAACAAACGCACCGTCAGAAGATATGCGTTTTCGCGCAGCAGTCGCTGCATTTGGGCAAAAATTGCGCGGTTATGAATGCCTGAATAATACATCCTGGCAGCAGATCGAACAGTGGGCGCGGCAAGCGAAAGGAGCGGATCAACAAGGCTACAGAGCGGAATTTATTCGCCTGATTGGGCTGGCGGAAGGTCTGGACAATTCACAAAACTAAAAATGATAAATCTGTTTGCCGGATATCGACATCCAGCGTATTCGGCAAACAGATGAAAAATAAGTGCGTTGGCATCATTAAATTAATCTGCCAACTAATCACCGCTTTCGACTTAAATGCTAAACACCGCGAAATCGCTCGCCAGTTCAGTTGCCGGGAAAATCGTCCGGCACTCGTGTAACAAGTGCTGACAGCCTTTATCATCATAGCGCGAACTAACATGGGTAATAATTAGCTTACCGACACCAGCTTCACGGGCCAGTGCCGCCGCCTGGCGTGTGGAGCTGTGGCCGCGACTGTTGGCTTTGGCCTCCATCGCCAAATCCAGAGTCGCTTCGTGAACCATTACGTCGACACCTTTAGCCAGCGCCAGCGCGGCATCGCAAGGACCCGTATCGCCGAAAATGGCGATCACTTTTCCTGGTGTAGGCGCGGCTAAGTAATCAGCGCCGTTAATCTGCCGACCGTCTTCCAGTGTGACAGTTTTTCCGGCTTTCAAATCCTGAAACAATGGGCCTGGCGGTACGCCTGCGGCCTTTAATGCCTGGGCATTCAGCGCACCAGGCTTATCATGTTCATCTACGCGATAGCCGTAACATTCCAGCGGATGTTCCATCGGATAAGCTGTCACTTTACGCAAGCCATCATCAAGAATTTCGCCTGCGCTAATTTCAATAATCTCCAGCGGATAATCGGTCCACGAGCCACTAATGCGTAACGCTGTCTCAACAAATTCACGGATACCTTTCGGACCATAAATGGTTAAGGGTTGCACAATACCTGACATGGAACGACTGCACAGCAAACCGGGCAGACCGAAAAGATGATCGCCATGAAGATGGCTAATAAAAATCCTGTCCAGTTTGCCGGGATTAAACACCGTGTGCAGCATTTGGTGTTGAGTGCCTTCGCCACAGTCAAATAACCAAAGTCCGGCCTGGGTCGGATGTTGCAGATTGAGCAATATCGCCGTGACATTACGCGCCCGGGTTGGAACTCCCGCCGAAGTACCTAAGAAAATTAATTCCATAAGACCATCACATTTCTAAAAATAATCCGGCTAGTATAAGGCATACAACCAAAAGGAGCGCATCATGATCGACTGGCAGGATCTTCATCACTCTGAATTATCGGTTTCTCAGCTTTATGCCTTATTACAACTGCGTTGTGCGGTATTCGTTGTCGAACAAAACTGTCCTTATCAGGATGTCGATGGTGACGATCTGGTAGGTGAAAATCGTCATATTCTCGGCTGGCAAAACGGGAAACTGGTCGCGTATGCGAGGATTCTGAAAAGTGATGATGATCTTGAACCGGTGGTGATTGGTCGGGTGATTGTCAGCGAAGCGTTGCGCGGCGAAAAAGTGGGGCAGCAACTGATGAGTAAGGCGCTGGAATCATGTACGCGCCACTGGCCGGACAAGGCGATTTATCTGGGAGCGCAGGCGCACTTACAAAACTTTTACCGCAGTTTTGGCTTTATCCCTGTGACCGACATTTACGAGGAAGATGGTATTCCCCACATTGGGATGGCGCGCGAAGTCATTCAGGCGTAATTGATAACCGTTGTCTATAGTTAGTGGCAGGTTTTAAGCAAATGGAGAACGAGAATGTCTAATCAATTTGGTGATACACGCATCGATGACGACCTGACGTTGCTGAGTGAAACACTGGAAGAAGTGCTGCGCTCCTCTGGCGATCCCGCCGATCAGAAATATGTTGAGCTGAAGGCGCGAGCAGAGAAGGCGCTGGATGATGTGAAAAAAAGAGTCAGTCAGGCTTCAGACAGCTATTACTATCGGGCGAAGCAAGCGGTTTATCGTGCCGATGACTACGTTCATGAAAAACCGTGGCAGGGGATTGGCGTTGGCGCTGCGGTTGGTTTGGTATTAGGACTGTTGCTGGCACGCCGTTAAAACCTCCCTACACTGGGGTACTGCATTTTTTTTGCAGTACCCCGTATAATGTGAGGCTTTTAACAGGGAGAGGTCCGCGTGCAATCACTCACTACGGCGCTGGAAAATCTATTGCGCCATCTGTCGCAAGAGTTTCCAGCGACGCCCGGCATTCGGGTTTTTGATGTTCCTTTCCCATTAAATGACGCCTTTGATGCCTTAAGCTGGCTGGCCAGCCAGAAAATGTATCCGCAATTTTACTGGCAACAACGCAATAGTGATGAAGAGGCTGCCGTGCTGGGTACAATAGCCAGCTTTTCGTCGCTGGCGCAGGCGCAGCGTTTTCTCCGACAATACCCGGATCACACCGACTTACGTATCTGGGGGCTGAATGCGTTTGACCCTTCCCAGGGCAATTTACTCCTCCCGCGGTTGGAATGGCGACGCTGTGCAGGCAAAGCGACCCTTCGACTGACCCTTTTCAGCGAAAACTCCCTTCAGCATGACGCATATCAGGCAAAGGAATACATTGCTGCTCTGGCAAACATTAAACCGTTGCCAGCTCTGCATTTAACCATCATCCAAGAAAATCACTGGCCGGACAAACCAGCCTGGACGGGGTTAATTAAACTGGCGACTGACACCATTGCTGAAGGTGAACTGGATAAAGTGGTGTTGGCGCGGGCGACCGATCTGCATTTCTCCGATTCAGTTAACGCGGCGGCAATGATGGCTGCCAGTCGTCGGTTGAACCTGAACTGCTACCATTTCTACATGGCTTTTGATGGCGAAAGCGCGTTCCTGGGTTCATCTCCTGAGCGGCTTTGGCGGCGGCGTGACAAAGCGTTGCGTACTGAAGCACTGGCGGGAACGGTGGCGAATCATCCTGATGATAAACAGGCGCAGCAACTGGGCGAGTGGCTGATGGCGGATGATAAAAACCAGCGCGAGAATATGCTGGTGGTGGAAGATATCTGCCAGCGATTACAGAGCGACACCCAGGCGCTGGATGTTTTACCGCCGCAGGTGCTTCGTCTGCGTAAAGTGCAGCATCTGCGTCGCTGTATCTGGACCTCGCTTAATACGGCAGATGATGTGGTTTGTCTGCATCAGTTGCAGCCAACGGCAGCGGTGGCAGGTTTACCGCGCGATTTGGCACGGCAGTTCATCGCCCGGCACGAACCGTTTACCCGTGAATGGTATGCGGGTTCTGCGGGCTATCTCTCATCACAACAAAGCGAATTCTGCGTTTCCCTGCGCTCGGCGAAAATCAGTGGCAATGTCGTGCGATTGTATGCCGGAGCGGGTATTGTCCGAGGCTCAGACCCCGAACTGGAGTGGCAGGAAATCGACAACAAAGCGGCAGGACTGCGCACTTTATTACAATTGGAATAGTAATGAGTCGCATCATTACCGATTCATATCAATAATCTCTTTTTGTAGCTCCTTATACTTAGCCGCAATATTGATACCGGACAAACTCATGTCAGTAAGCGCATTTAACCGACGCTGGGCGGCGGTCATTCTGGAAGCATTAACACGTCACGGCGTCAGACACGTCTGCATCGCCCCTGGCTCTCGTTCTACGCCATTAACTCTGGCGGCGGCGGAAAATTCCGCATTCATTCATCACACTCATTTTGATGAGCGTGGGCTGGGGCATCTGGCGCTGGGACTGGCAAAGGTCAGCAAACAGCCAGTGGCGGTGATAGTGACTTCCGGCACGGCGGTAGCGAATCTCTATCCGGCACTGATTGAAGCTGGGTTAACCGGAGAAAAACTGATCCTGTTAACCGCCGATCGCCCGCCGGAGCTAATTGACTGCGGCGCGAATCAGGCAATTCGTCAGCCGGGTATGTTCGCCTCTCATCCTACGCATAGCATTTCACTACCGCGCCCGACTCAGGATATTCCCGCCCGTTGGCTGGTTTCTACTATCGACCACGCTTTAGGCACGCTGCATGCGGGTGGAGTCCATATCAACTGCCCGTTTGCCGAACCGCTTTATGGCGAGATGGACGATACCGGACTTAGCTGGCAACAACGTCTTGGCGACTGGTGGCAGGGCGACAAACCGTGGCTGCGTGAAGCGCCTCGTCTTGAGAGCGAAAAACAGCGCGACTGGTTCTTCTGGCGGCAAAAGCGCGGCGTGGTGGTTGCCGGGCGCATGAGTGCGGAAGAGGGCAAAAAAGTTGCACTGTGGGCGCAAACTCTTGGCTGGCCGCTGATTGGCGACGTGCTGTCGCAAACCGGGCAGCCGCTGCCGTGTGCCGATCTCTGGTTAGGCAATGCCAAAGCGGTGAGTGAGTTACAGCAGGCGCAGATTGTCGTGCAACTGGGTAGCAGCCTGACTGGTAAACGGTTACTGCAATGGCAGGCGAGCTGTGAGCCAGAAGAGTACTGGATTGTTGATAACATCGAAGGGCAGCTTGACCCGGCACACCACCGTGGACGTCGCCTGGTCGCCAATATTGCCGACTGGCTGGAGTTGCATCCGGCTGAAAAACGTCAGCCCTGGTGCGTGGAGATCCCGGGTCTGGCTGAACAGGCGATGCAGGCAGTTGTTGCCCGTCGCGATGTGTTTGGCGAAGCGCAACTGGCGCATCGCATCAGCGACTATTTGCCTGAACAGGGGCAACTGTTTGTCGGTAACAGCCTGGTGGTACGTTTGATCGATGCTCTCTCGCAACTTCCGGCAGGTTATCCGGTATATAGCAACCGTGGGGCCAGCGGAATTGATGGGCTGCTCTCTACCGCCGCAGGCGTTCAGCGGGCGAGTGGTAAACCGACGCTGGCGATTGTGGGCGATCTCTCTGCTCTTTACGATCTCAACGCGCTGGCGCTATTGCGTCAGGTTTCCGCGCCGCTGGTATTAATTGTGGTGAACAACAACGGCGGACAAATTTTCTCGCTGCTGCCGACGCCGAAAAGCGAGCGCGAGCGTTTCTATCTGATGCCGCAAAACGTCCATTTTGAGCACGCTGCCGCGATGTTTGAGCTGAAATATCATCGTCCGCAAAGCTGGCAGGAACTTGAAACGGCGCTTGCCGACGCCTGGCGCACTCCGACCACCACGGTAATTGAAATGGTGGTTAACGACACCGACGGCGCGCAAACCCTCCAGCAACTGCTGGCGCAGGTAAGCCATTTATGATCCTGCAAGCGCAGGCAAAACACGGCAAACCAGGTTTACCCTGGCTGGTGTTTTTGCACGGTTTTTCCGGCGATTGCCATGAATGGCAAAAAGTGGGCGAGGCGTTTACCGACTACTCGCGGTTGTATGTTGATCTCCCCGGTCACGGCGATTCCGCGGCAATTAGCGTCGATGGATTTGATGATGTCACCGACGTACTGCGTAAAACCCTTGTTAGTTACAACATCCTTAACTTCTGGCTGGTGGGGTACTCGCTCGGCGGACGGGTGGCGATGATGGCGGCTTGTCAGGGGATGCCGGGGCTTTGTGGTGTGATTGTCGAAGGTGGGCATCCTGGGCTGCAAAGTGCTGAACAACGCACGGAACGTCAGCTTTCCGATCGCCAATGGGCGCAGCGTTTGCGCACAGAACCGTTAACTGCGGTCTTTGCCGACTGGTATCAACAGCCTGTTTTTGCCTCGCTCAATGACGAACAACGCCAGGAACTGGTTGCGCTGCGCAGCAACAATAATGGCGCAACCCTTGCCGCCATGCTGGAAGCGACTTCTCTCGCCGTCCAGCCCGATTTACGTGCTAACCTTAGCGCCCGCACATTTGCGTTTTATTATTTATGTGGTGAACGTGACAGCAAATTCCGCGCCCTGGCGGCGGAACTGGCTGCCGAATGCCATGTCATTCCTCGCGCCGGACATAACGCGCATCGGGAAAATCCCGCTGGCGTAATCGCAAGTCTGGCGCAGATCTTGCGTTTCTGACTAAAGGACACAATATGATTTATCCTGATGAAGCAATGCTTTACGCACCGGTTGAATGGCACGACTGCTCCGAAGGTTTCGAGGACATTCGTTATGAAAAATCCACCGACGGTATCGCAAAAATCACCATTAATCGTCCGCAGGTGCGCAATGCCTTCCGTCCTCTGACGGTAAAAGAGATGATCCAGGCGCTGGCGGATGCCCGTTATGACGACAACATCGGCGTGATCATTCTGACTGGCGCGGGCGATAAAGCGTTCTGCTCCGGCGGTGACCAGAAAGTACGTGGCGACTACGGCGGCTATAAAGATGATTCCGGCGTACATCACCTCAACGTGCTGGACTTCCAGCGTCAGATCCGTACCTGTCCGAAACCGGTTGTCGCGATGGTGGCTGGCTACTCCATCGGCGGCGGTCATGTTCTGCACATGATGTGCGACCTGACTATCGCGGCAGATAATGCCATCTTCGGTCAGACTGGCCCGAAAGTCGGTTCCTTCGACGGCGGCTGGGGAGCTTCCTATATGGCTCGCATCGTCGGGCAGAAAAAAGCGCGTGAAATCTGGTTCCTGTGCCGTCAGTACGATGCAAAACAGGCGCTGGATATGGGCCTCGTGAACACCGTGGTGCCGCTGGCCGATCTGGAAAAAGAGACCGTCCGCTGGTGCCGCGAAATGCTGCAAAACAGCCCGATGGCGCTGCGTTGCCTGAAAGCTGCACTGAACGCCGACTGTGACGGTCAGGCAGGTCTGCAGGAACTGGCGGGTAACGCCACCATGCTGTTCTACATGACGGAAGAAGGTCAGGAAGGTCGCAACGCTTTCAACCAGAAACGTCAGCCTGATTTCAGCAAATTTAAACGGAATCCGTAATGCGTAGCGCGCAGGTATACCGCTGGCAGATCCCCATGGACGCGGGGGTGGTTCTGCGCGACAGGCGGTTAAAAACCCGCGACGGGCTATACGTTTGCCTGCGTGAGGGCGAGCGCGAAGGGTGGGGGGAGATCTCCCCACTGCCGGGCTTCAGTCAGGAAACCTGGGAAGAGGCGCAAAGTGTGCTGCTTGCCTGGGTAAATGACTGGCTGGCAGGTGATTGCGAGCTACCGCAGATGCCTTCCGTCGCCTTTGGCGTGAGCTGCGCGCTGGCTGAACTGGCAGATACGCTCCCGCAGGCAGCAAATTACCGTGCTGCACCGTTGTGTAATGGCGATCCGGACGATCTGATCCTCAAACTTGCCGATATGCCTGGCGAGAAAGTGGCGAAGGTCAAAGTGGGATTGTACGAAGCCGTGCGCGACGGCATGGTGGTCAATCTTTTGCTGGAGGCAGTTCCGGATCTGCATTTGCGTCTTGACGCAAACCGCGCCTGGACGCCGCTGAAAGGCCAGCAGTTTGCCAAATACGTTAACCCGGATTATCGCCACCGCATCGCGTTTCTCGAAGAGCCGTGCAAAACCCGCGATGATTCGCGTGCGTTTGCCCGTGAAACCGGCATTGCCATTGCCTGGGATGAAAGCGTGCGCGAGCCGGATTTTGCCTTTGTGGCGGAAGAGGGCGTGCGTGCGGTGGTGATCAAACCCACGCTCACGGGCAGCCTGGAGAAAGTCCGCGAGCAGGTGCAGGCGGCGCACGCGCTGGGGCTGACGGCAGTGATCAGTTCTTCCATCGAGTCGAGCTTAGGCTTAACGCAACTGGCGCGGATTGCTGCCTGGTTAACGCCAGACACCATTCCGGGGCTGGATACGCTGGATCTGATGCAGGCGCAGCAGGTTCGTCGCTGGCCGGGTAGCCCGCTGCCATTAGTGGAAGTTGATGCACTGGAGCGGCTGTTATGATCTTCTCTGACTGGCCGTGGCGTCACTGGCGGCAGGTGCGGGGAGAAGCCATTGCCTTACGTCTTAATGACGAGCCACTCAACTGGTGCGAGCTTTGTGCTCGCGTCGATGAATTAGCCTCCGGTTTTGCTGCGCAGGGGGTGGTTGCGGGCAGCGGCGTAATGTTGCGGGCGTGGAATACGCCGCAAACGCTGCTAGCCTGGCTGGCGTTACTGCAATGCGGAGCGCGGGTGTTGCCCGTGAATCCACAACTGCCGCAACCGTTGCTTGAAGAATTGCTGCCAAATCTCACTCTGCAATTTGCGCTGGTGCCGGAAGGGGAAAACACGTTTCCGGCGTTAACGTCGCTGCATATTCAGCTGGTTGAAGGCGCACATGCCGCTGCGTGGCAGCCGACGCGTCTGTGCTCAATGACGTTAACCTCTGGCTCCACTGGCTTGCCGAAAGCCGCAGTTCATACTTATCAGGCCCATCTTGCCAGTGCCGAAGGGGTGTTATCGCTGATTCAGTTTGGCGAGCATGATGACTGGCTGCTCTCTTTGCCGTTGTTTCACGTCTCTGGTCAGGGAATTATGTGGCGCTGGTTATACGCTGGTGCGCGGATGACGGTACGTGATAAACAGCCATTGGAGCAAATGCTGGCAGGCTGTACTCACGCTTCACTGGTGCCAACACAGCTCTGGCGTTTGCTGGTTAACCGCAGTTCCGTTTCCCTGAAAGCGGTGTTACTCGGCGGCGCGGCGATCCCGGTCGAGTTGACGGAACAGGCGCGCGAACAGGGGATTCGTTGCTTTTGTGGCTATGGTCTGACGGAGTTCGCTTCCACGGTTTGCGCGAAAGAAGCGGACGGCCTGGCTGACGTCGGCTCGCCGCTGCCCGGTCGGGAAGTGAAAATCGTTAACGATGAAGTGTGGCTGCGGGCTGCCAGTATGGCAGAAGGCTACTGGCGTAACGGGCAACTGGTGCCGCTGGTGAATGACGAAGGCTGGTACGCCACGCGCGATCGCGGTGAGATGCATAATGGCAAGCTGACCATTGTCGGACGTTTAGACAATCTGTTCTTCAGTGGTGGCGAAGGCATTCAGCCAGAAGAAGTCGAACGTGTGATTGCCGCACATCCTGCGGTTTTGCAGGTGTTTATCGTTCCCGTTGCCGACAAGGAGTTTGGTCATCGTCCGGTAGCGGTGGTGGAGTATGACCAGCAAAGCGTTGATCTTGGCGAATGGGTGAAAGATAAGCTGGCCCGTTTTCAACAACCGGTGCGTTGGCTAACGCTGCCGCCTGAATTGAAAAACGGAGGCATTAAGATTTCACGTCAGGCGCTAAAAGAGTGGGTGCAACGCCTGCAATAATTAACCATCCGTTTCACTTCTCATTTTTACCATTCCATTGCCATTGATAATGAGTTTATCTGTTAATCTGTAAATTAATGTGAAAATTCTTATCTGACAGGGAGGTACAATGGAGTGGTTAGTAAAAAAGACGTGTTGCGGCGTGGCGAAAAATCGTCATGTATTGGTCCTTAGTGATACCAGTGGTGCTCTCAAAATGATTGCCGAAGTGTGCAATGATGTCATTGTTCAGCCAGGTGATTTACTCTCACCGCTACAGGATGCTATGTACTGTATTAACCGGGATACACAACGCACAATTAAAGTTATTGATGCCCGAAGCTACAGTGGCGAAGAGTGGGAGAATGTACGCAAAATGGCCAGAAGTCGTCAGTGATTTTTATTTCGAACTGGCAGGAAAATCAGCGTTAATCCACCCATAATACAGGCCACTCCAAGCAGTGCCTTCACAGAAAAAGTCCCTTCCCAGCCGGGAAGTACTATTGATGCAATCCATACCAGTACATAACTCACACTCAGCAAAGTATAGGCTTTGCTGAGTGTGAGTTGATGAAGTGTTTTGTACCAACAAAAAACGGAAAGCAGATAACCCAGTAGCCCGATCACCAGCATCCGGACATCCAGGCCAAAAGCCAAAAGCGCAGCGATAAAATCCCACAACTGCGTCATCGGCGGTAGATGACTTGCTGCAAAACCGAGGCTTAATTGCGCAGCAGAAGCAATAATGACGCTGAATAATCCCCACATCAGGCCCATTACACCGTGCTCCCGAGAATAACAATGCCACCAATAATGAATGCCACCCCACACCAGTGACGAAAAGACACGGGTTCATGCCACAGTTTTACTGCTGCCAGCGTCACCCAGACAAAATTCAGGCTCAACATTGGATAGGCAATGCCTACCGGCACGTTCTGTAATACCAGCAGCCAGAGCAGCATTGCCAGCCCCAGACACACCAATGCCAGCGCCAGCCACAGTGCAATATGTTTGCGCCGTTTACTTACCGCCACAAAGCGAGTTGCCTGTTTCTGGCAGAGCTGCCCGGCTACGCTAAGCAGGCTAGCAAAGACTAATATCAGCCAGATCATTTAGGCCGATACTGAAAGAGCACCAGACGTCCCTGATGATCGGTGGCGTCTGCAGGTGGAATGGGGAGACTGTTAATGTCTTCATCGTGGTCAACCGAAAGTACGAGAGTAATAATCCCCTCCTGACGATGCTTATTAAGCCAGTTGGCGAAATCATCACCGCTGACAAACCTGCCTTTCGCATCCGGGTAGTTAAGGCCATATTTCAACTCACCCGTCTGACGATACATGATGATGTCATTGCGTTGCAGACTCCATGCCAGACCTGCGGCAACGCCGACGCTATCAGTAAGAATATAGCGGCTCGGCTGAAGTGATTCTTGCGTCATCTCGACAAAAAATTGCGGATGTTTGCCTTCCATAATTCTGTCAGGAATCGCAATTCCCACGAGCAATGCCAGCCCCAACGGGCAAAGTGCCGCAAAAGGCCAGTTTTTTTCAATGTTCGTTAATGTGTACCAGCCGAAAAATGCCCATAGCGAAAAAATCGACCATGCGCAAAAGACTTTATAGATTTCGAAAGTTTGCCAGACTGGCGTACTCATTGGTCCCCAGGGAGAGACAACAAACGTGGCAATAATGCCAGTAACGCCAAATGCGATGTTAATCCAGCCATTAATTCGCAACGCCAGAGGATTATTTTTTGCTGCCTGCAACGCGTAATACTCCATCAACATCGCTAAAGGTGCAAAGCAGGAGAGAATATAGGTGGGTAATTTACCTTTGGCGATGGAGAAAAACAGCAGTGGCATCACCGTCCAGCTCAACAAATAGACGGTTGCGGAATGATTGCGGTTTTTCCAGCCAGCACACAGTGCGCCGGGGAGTAATCCCAGCCATGGCAGGCTACCGGCAATGATGACAGGCAAGTAGTACCAGAACGGGGCTTTATGTTGGGCATCATCCATCGCAAAGCGTTGAATATGCTCAACCCAGAAAAAATAATGCCAGAAGTCAGGCTCCCGTTGCGCTATTGCTAACCCCCAGGGGAGAACCGTCAGTACACAACTGATGATTGCCAGCCAGCCGTAAATAAAGAAATCTTTCCAGCGTTTTTGCGTCGCCACCCATGGCAGCACGCTTAATACCGGCACGGCGAGGGCGAGAAAACCTTTGATCATTACCCCCATACCGCAGGTGATTCCCAGCAGTAAAAATCCCGCGCTTTTGCCTTTCCACGTTTGCGCATCCATTGCCAACCAGAAGCTACACATTCCCGCCACCAGCCAGAATGCAATAAACGGATCGAGCACGGCGTAAGTGCCGATGGCGTAGACAATAAGCAGCGAGAGATAAATCACAGCGGCGAGTAATGCCAGACGTTTATCGCGCCATAAGCGCAGAGTAAACCAGGTCACCAGCGCGGCGGTTAACAGGGTCGCAAAGATAACGCCTGCCCGAACACCAAAGTTATTCGCGCCAAATAACCATTGCCCAATGCTGTTAATCCAGTATCCGGCAATGGGTTTTTCGAAATAACGTAGCCCTAACAGATGGGGCACAATCCAGTCGCCGGAAGCCAGCATTTCCCGACTGATTTCCGCATAACGCGTTTCATCAGGTTGCCAGAGCAGGCGATAATTAATCGGCAAGAGATAATAGACGGTAATAAACGCAAAGAATACTGCGTAATAGCGAATGGATTTCATGGACGAGTTCCCGCAACTTGTTGGCAACCCAGCCAGCCTTCACGTCCAGCGATTCTTCCACGCACCACATGTCCGAGCGGCAACGTCTCCGGCAGCAGCTCGCCTAATGGACAAAACGTAATGCCTTCACGGGCGGCACGCTTCAGGAGATCAACAAAATCAGGATGATAAGCACAACCTTCAACTTCAGCATGGATGGTATAAACCGGCGTCCCTTTATCTCGCAGGATGCGGTTGAGTAGCCAGCCGTTAAAATCTTGCGCTTTCACATCCCGGCCAATCACTTCATCCCAGGTAGGTAATGTCACTGGAATTTGTGCAGTGCCAGGTTCTCCTGATTCGAGCAAGGGACGAAACGGCATGGCCCCACGACAATCGCTGTTGTAGCGCAAATGGAACGCTTCTTTTGCTTCGATCACCTGTTGGTCGGCACGCCAGCCAGCGGCAGCGGAGCAGGTTATCGGTTGGCCGATAATCTCTTCCAGGGTGCGAAGGCCGCGTGCAATATCGTCGACCATCGTTTGCCGATCCCAGTTGCCGCTATGGGCTTGCCAGGCGTGGTGATCCCAGGCGTGCAGGCCGACTTCGTGGTATTTAGCCGCTTCACGAATGATATCGGCATTGGCATGACCAATCTCTTTTCCTGGCCATGCCGTACCTGCCAGTAAAATATCCCAGCCATAAAGCGATGCCGCGTTTGAGCGCAGCATCTTCCACAAAAACTGTGGCTTCACCAGTCGCCAGAGATGGCGGCCCATATTGTCCGGGCCGACGCTGAAAAAAATGCTGGCCTGAATATTATACTTACTTAAGGTTTCCAGCAGACGTGGCACCCCTTCGCGGGTGCCACGAAAAGTATCGACATCAATACGTAAACCTACTTTGGTCATGATGACTTATCCGTAAGATCGACAGTGCGCAGGAAGAAATCCAGCGTCTCATCGATGGTTTCCTGCATATCAATTTTCGGTTCCCAGCCGAGGCAACGGCGGGCATTGCGGATGCTCGGTTTACGATGTTCTACGTCCTGATATCCTTTGCCGTAGTAGCTGCTACTTTCTACCACGCGAAAGCCCGCAAACGGTGGGAAGTGATGGCGCAGCGGATGTTTTTCGAAGCTCGCCAGCAGCATCTCGCCGAGCTCTTCAATACTCGCTTCGTTATCAGGATTGCCAATGTTGATAATTTCGCCGTCGCAGCGATTTCCCGCATTTTCGATAATGCGGTATAACGCTTCGATTCCATCGCGAATATCAGTAAAGCAGCGTTTTTGTTTTCCGCCATCAATCAGCTTAATCGGTGAACCTTCCACCAGATTGAGAATGAGTTGCGTAATAGCGCGTGAGCTACCAATTCGCGCTGCATTAAGATTATCCAGTCGTGGTCCCATCCAATTAAACGGGCGGAAGAGGGTGAACTGCAACCCCTCTTTTTCGCCATACGCCCAGATCACCCGATCAAGTAATTGTTTTGATACTGAATAAATCCAGCGTGGTTTATTCACCGGGCCGACGATCAAATTAGAATGGTCTTCATCGAAGTATTTATCGCTACACATCCCATAAACTTCTGAAGTCGACGGGAAGATGATTCGCTTACGGTACTTCACGCAATAACGGATAATGCGCAGATTCTCTTCAAAATCGAGTTCAAATACGCGCAGCGGGTTGCGGGTATATTCAATCGGCGTGGCTATCGCCACCAGCGGCAACACGACATCACATTTTTTGACGTGATACTCAATCCATTCGGAATGAATGCTGATATCGCCTTCAACAAAATGAAAATGCGGATGATTCAGAAAACGGCTTATCGCGTCGCTGCCAATATCCAGACCGTAAACTTCATAGTGATCTTCGCGCAGCAGGCGTTCTGTCAAATGGTTACCGATAAAACCATTTACCCCGAGGATTAACACCCGGGTACGGCGTCGGGCGGCGCAGGCAGGCTGGCTATTCAAGCGTGAACCTTGCACCAGCCCCAGCGTCTGGGCTAATTGTGAGCCCTGCATAGTAATGCCGTCGCCCGCTTGTCCGGTGACGATTTCCAGCGCGCCATCGTCACAGGCAATCAGCAACGGCGCAACAGAAATCACGCTTCCCGGCTGCGCTGCGGACGTATGAGGATGTACGCGTGACGACCAGACGGTAAATTTTTGATTACCAACATAGCTGAAGGCACCCGGCCACGGATCGGCGACGGCGCGGACCATGTTATGCAATACGGCTGCCGGTTTGTGCCACTCGAGGAAGCTGTCATCCGGCGTTCTGCGACCAAAACAGGTGGCTTCGTTCTCGCGTTGGGCTATTTCCAGAATCTTACCGTGTTTAATGGCGGGTAACGTCTGTTCCAGCAACTGACGCGCGGCATGGCACAATTTATGATGCAGCGTAATGGCGATATCATCTGGCGCAATGGCAACGCGCAGTTGGGCAACAATGGCCCCGGCATCGGCACGTTTAACCATTCGGTGCAATGTAACGCCCGTTTCCGTTTCACCGTTCACCAGCACCCAGTTCAGCGGCGCGCGACCACGATATTTTGGTAACAGCGAACCATGCAGATTAAATGCACCTGCGGGAGCGAGCTGTAAAATCTCATCGCTAATGAGATGGCGATAATAAAAAGAGAAAATTACCTCTGGTGACAGTTGGGCAATGCGTTCCACCCACAGCGGATGATTAATGTTATCCGGCGCGTAAACCGGAATGCCTTTTTCCGCCGCCAGGCGGGCCACCGAACCATAAAAGGCTTTTTCGCCAGGATTATCAGTATGGGTAAAAATGGCGCTAATTTCGTAACCGGCAGCCAGCAGGGCTTCAATACCGAGGCATCCCATATCGTGGTAGGCAAAAACGACGGTTTTCATTATTCATTTTCCTTGCTGGATGGACGGATAACTTGCTGAACAAAATAGCGGGGGCGGGCGCGGACATCGGTGTAGATCCTGCCAATATATTCACCGAGCAATCCCATGCCGATAAACTGAGCGCCAATAAAAGTAAACAGCACGGCAAATAGCATAAAGACGCCTTCCGCGGCCCATTGTGGTCCGAAGGTCAGGCGTAAAATCACCAGCAGTACCGCAATGCTGAAACCCCCAATCGCAATCACGCTGCCGAGAAGACTCAGCATACGTAGCGGTGTGGTCGTAAGGCAGGTCACCAGGTCGTACATCAAATTAATCAGGCGCATAAAGCTGTATTTAGATTCGCCATACTCACGCTCGGCATGATGCACCGGAATTTCAATGGCGCGGCGAGCGAAGATATTCGCCAGAATCGGGATAAAGGTGCTGCGTTCATGGCAGTGCAACATGGCATCGATAATATGACGGCGATAGGCGCGTAACATACAGCCATAGTCGCCCATCGCTTTGCCGGTGGTGCGCTGAATAAGTCGGTTAATCATCTTCGAAGCGGTTTTACGAAACCAAGTATCCTGGCGATTCTGGCGTACAGTACCCACCACGTCGTAACCTTCATCGGCTTTTTCTACCAGACGGGGGATCTCCTCTGGCGGATTCTGGAGATCTGCATCGAGGGTAATAATTAAGTCGCCGGTAACGTGGCTGAAACCTGCCATGATCGCCGAATGCTGTCCGTAATTACGATTAAGTAAAATAGACACGATGTGGCTGCCCTCTGCTTGTGAGGCATCGACGAGCATTTGTGCGGAATTATCGCTACTGCCGTCATCAATCAGCAGGATCTCATACTCTTTCCCCAGCGATTCACAGGCTGCGGTGGTGCGCCTGATTAATTCCGGTAAGCTTTCCTGCTCGTTATAGACGGGAATAACCACCGAGACTTTCTTAACAGGGTGGATTTCAAACATGGCTTATTGTCCTGCGAGTTGCTGAAGGGCAGCGATGACGCGGTCGGCATCGGCGGTGGTCATATCTGGAAAAAGCGGCAACGAACAGATGCGTTCGCTGTTCCATTCGGTATTCGGTAACGACAGCGTGGGAAAACGCTCGCGATAATATTTTTGCGTGTGAGCAGCGCGGAAATGTAACCCGGTGCCAATGCCTCTTTCTTTTAACGCTTCCATCAACGCATCGCGACTGATACCACAACGTTGTTCATCGACACGAATAATAAACAGATGCCAGGCGTGAATGTGCGGCCATGCGGGAAGGCTTAAAGGCTGGAACGGGAGAGCTGCCAGTGCTTGCTGATATTGCAGGGCAATTTCGCGACGACGGGTGTTGAGATGCTCTAATTTGGCTAACTGTGTCAGGGCAATCGCGGCGTTAATATCGGTCAGATTGTACTTGTAGCCCGGCGTTAATACTTCTGCCTGTGGCGCGCGGCCCCAGGTTTGTCTGTCATATGCATCGACGCCCAGACCATGAAATTTCAGCATACGTAGCTGGCGGGCGAGGTTTTCATCATCAGTAACAATCAGGCCGCCTTCTGCACAGGTAATATTTTTGATGGCGTGAAACGAAAAAATAGCAGTACCTTTCGCACCAATATGTCGGCCTTTGTAATACGTACCGACGGCATGGGCGGCATCTTCAATAACCGCGATACCGTAACGTTCGCCAATGGCGCGAATGGCGTCAATATCTGCTGGCGCACCGGCATAATGCACTGGAATGATGGCTTTGGTACGCGGCGTAATGGCTGCTTCGATCGCTTCAGGCGTGACCATCAGCATATCGCGATCGACATCTACCATTACCGGCGTAGCGCCCAACAAAGAAATCATATTAAGAGTTGATACCCAGGTCAGAGAAGGCGTGATCACTTCATCGCCAGCACCTATCTCCAGCGCCATCAGCGTGATATGCATTCCGGCTGTGGCTGAACTGATCGCGATGGCATGTTGGTTTCCCGTCAACTGGCAAAAGGCTTGTTCAAGCGCCTGATTCTTCGGACCTGTGGTGATCCATCCAGATTCGAGAACATCTTTAACCGCAGTGAGTTCTTCCACACCCATTGCCGGACGTGAAAAGGGCAAAAAATCTGACATTATTATTCCTTCGGCCATTGAATACTTTTCCCATCTATTCACTAATATTTGTTATAGGGAGCGTTATATGTATTTTGCCATTTGGAGTGAAATTCTAAGGGTAGAATATTAATTTAACCTTAAGGAACTAATATAGTACTTACATATTATTTTTTTTCGTTTTTTTAGCTTATTCGGGCTTTTCATTTGACAAGATTTAAGGCATTTTGCGTGCATCGTAATGTTTTAATACTATCCCCAGCCCCTATTTGCCGGTGAAAATATTATTTGTTTTCACGGTCATTTAGCTGGCTACGCGTGTCTATAGGTGGAGCTTAGGTGTTAGCTTTTTGTCGGACTTCGATGAAGTCTAAAAAATATATCTTCATTTTACTGGTGCTTGCTGTAATTGCCGGGTTGGGTAGTCATGCTGCCTGGAGTAGCAATGGGTTACCACGAATCGACAACAAAACGTTGGCCAGATTGTCGCAACAACACCCGGTGGTGGTTCTGTTTCGCCATGGAGAGCGCTGCGATCGTTCTTCCAATCAATGCTTGTCAGACAAAACAGGTATTACGGTAAATGGCTCTCAGGATGCGCGTGAACTGGGCAAAGCCTTCAGCGCAGATATCCCTGATTTCGATCTTTATTCCAGTAATACCGTTCGGACTATTCAGTCGGCAACCTGGTTTTCTGCGGGCAAAAAACTGACGGTAGATAAACGACTGTTACAATGTGGTAATGAGATTTATAGCGCAATTAAAGACTTACAAAGTAAAGCGCCTGATAAAAATATTGTTATCTTCACCCACAACCACTGTCTGACGTATATCGCGAAAGATAAACGTAACGTGACATTTAAACCAGATTATCTGGATGGACTGGTGATGCATGTGGAAAACGGTAAAGTTTTACTGGATGGGGAATTTGTCAATCACTGATCTTTGAATCTGACAGCCAGTAATGGCTGTCATCACTATCACAGAAGACCCTTCAAACGTAATGTTTTCTGGGTAGCGACATTTAAATCGTATTGCGCCAGATCTTCTGGTTTTACCCACGCGTATTCCTGAAACTCTTCGTTTATTTTCACTTCACGGTTGGCAGAAACGCAGTCAAAGATCAGGTAAATCATATAAATCTCTTCCTTACGACCATCTGCATACGTCTTAGTGCGAATGTCATCGCTGAAAGTCCACGGCGTGATGTCAGTAAGAATCAGTTGCTCGCCTAACTCTTCTCTGATTTCACGGCGTAATGCTTCTTCAATACGTTCGCCAGGTTCCACGCCACCACCCGAAAGCGCCCATTGACCCGGGAAAACGCCGCGATCGTCAGCCATTTTGCATAGCAGATAAGCACCATCATTTTGAATCAAAGGGCAAACAATAGTCCGTTGTCGCACAGGGATGTTCCTTATAATCGAAAATAAACCAAGAGAATACGGCAACTCAGAAATATGCGAAAGTGACATTAGTCTCTTTTGCGATGATAACTGCGCTGATTATTATTTTGGTTTATAACGTAAATCATGTTTATTTTTTCGGCGTTAAATTATTAAAGACGTATTTAGTTACAATAAGTTAGCAGATCGCTTTTTTCACGCATTGAATCCTCTGCGTCAGGCAGTACAATCCCGCAGCTTTGGGGAATGTTGATTATCTTCTTGCGGAAAAAGGTAAAAATGAAAAAATTTGCGCTACCAGTTCTGGCTGGAATGCTGTTGGTTTCTGCATCGGCAAATGCGATAAGCATCAGCGGCCAGGCAGGTAAGGAATACACCAATATTGGCGTCGGTTTCGGGACCGAGTCTACGGGACTGGCGTTAAGCGGTAACTGGACACATAACGACGACGACGGTGATGTCGCGGGCGTGGGGTTGGGCCTGAATCTTCCTCTGGGGCCGTTAATGGCAACTGTAGGTGGGAAAGGTGTTTATACCAACCCGAATTACGGCGATGAAGGTTACGCGGCAGCAGTCGGTGGTGGTTTGCAGTGGCAAATTGGCGACAGCTTCCGTCTGTTTGGCGAGTATTATTACTCTCCGGATTCGCTCTCCAGCGGTATTCAAAGTTATGAAGAAGCGAATGCTGGCGCGCGTTATACCATTATGCGTCCAGTCAGTATTGAGGCAGGCTACCGTTATCTGAACCTGTCGGGGAAAGACGGCAATCGCGATAATGCCGTGGCCGACGGCCCTTATGTCGGGGTTAACGCCAGCTTCTGATACCTTCCGGCGCGGCGTTCTGTCGCGCCATTCAGTTTCTTACTACGCCTTATCTCCCTTTGCGTTATAGTGATTCGATAACAAAAGCAGGAGATAACCATGTTAAAAGTGGAAATGCTATCCACCGGGGATGAGGTGTTACACGGGCAAATCGTTGACACGAATGCAGCCTGGCTGGCCGACTTTTTCTTTCATCAGGGCTTGCCGCTATCTCGCCGTAATACGGTAGGCGATAACCTTGAAGATTTAGTCACCATTCTTCGTGAGCGCAGTCAGCACGCCGATGTGCTGATCGTTAACGGCGGGCTGGGACCGACCAGTGATGATTTAAGCGCACTCGCCGCTGCAACAGCAAAAGGTGAAGGCCTGGTGCTGCATGAGGCCTGGCTCAAAGAGATGGAACGCTATTTCCACGAACGTGGACGAGTAATGGCACCGAGCAACCGTAAACAAGCGGAGCTGCCTGCCAGTGCTGAATTTATCAATAACCCGGTAGGCACCGCCTGTGGTTTTGCCGTGCAGCTTAATCGTTGCCTGATGTTCTTTACTCCCGGCGTACCGTCAGAATTTAAGGTGATGGTCGAGCACGAAATCCTGCCGCGCCTGCGCGAGCGTTTTTCTTTACCGCAGCCGCCGGTTTGTCTGCGTTTGACTACCTTTGGTCGTTCGGAAAGCGATCTGGCACAAAGCCTGGACACTCTACAACTGCCGCCGGGCGTAACAATGGGCTATCGCTCCTCGATGCCGATAATTGAACTGAAGCTGACCGGACCGGCAAGCGAGCAACAGGCGATGGAAAAACTGTGGCTGGACGTTAAACGTGTTGCCGGACAGAGCGTGATTTTCGAAGGCACCGAAGGACTGCCCGCGCAGATCAGTCGCGAATTGCAAAACCGCCAGTTCAGCCTGACGTTGAGCGAGCAATTCACCGGTGGTTTATTGGCTTTGCAACTTTCTCGCGCAGGTGCGCCATTGCTGGCGTGTGAAGTGGTTCCTTCACAGGAAGAGACTCTGGCACAAACCGCGCACTGGATCACAGAGCGGCGGGCCAACCATTTTGCCGGGCTGGCACTGGCTGTTTCGGGGTTCGAGAACGAATATCTCAACTTTGCGCTAGCCACGCCGGACGGCACTTATGCTCTGCGCGTACATTTCAGCACTACGCGCTACAGTCTGGCTATTTGTCAGGAAGTGTGTGCAATGATGGCGTTGAATATGCTGCGCCGTTGGCTGAACAGTCAGGACATTGCCAGCGAGCACGGCTGGATTGAGGTTGTTGAGTCCATGACCTTATCCGTCTGATCAGTCATTCTGTGCCGGTTTACTGCACCGGCACATTCCCCTCCCGCAAATTTGTCCAACCTGTTGTACTCAATAAGAAAAAATCCGTGCGCTGATTCACAAATTTGTGCGTAATTTCTCCAGTCCGCTGGACGAGAAACGGGATTTGATGCGCTTCACAATTTTACTCACCCTGAGCGACGAGACTGATTCCAGTATCTAAGACTGGAGTCCAGTATGTTGGAATCAAGCAAAGTACCCGCCCTGACACGGGCTATTGATATTCTCAATCTGATTGCCCGCATTGGACCTTGTAGTGCTGCAACGATCATTGACACATTGGGGATCCCGAAAAGTACGGCCTATCTGTTGCTTAACGAACTTAAACGCCAGCGTTTTCTTAGCCTTGATCACCAGGAAAATTTTTGTTTGTGGACCAAGCTGGTGGAGCTTTCCGCTCATGCGTTAAGCAAGATGGATCTCAGGGAGCTGGCGCGACCACGCCTGACGCAACTGATGGATACCACTGGGCTGTTATGCCACCTTGGGATCATCGATAACGGTAGTGCTTATTACATTCTGAAAGTGGAGTCTTCAGCCACCATCAGTGTGCGTTCCCATGAAGGGAAAAGCCTTTCGCTTTATCGTTCCGGCATCGGGAAATGCCTTCTTGCCTGGCAACCAGCCGCTGTCCAGCAAAGCATTATCGAAGGACTGGTCTGGGAAAAGGCGACACCTACCACAATGACTCATCCACAACTGCTCCACGAGGAACTGGCGCGTATTCGCCGTCAGGGCTGGAGCTATGACAACTGCGAAGATTACGCCGATGTTCGTTGCGTCGCCGCTCCGGTGTTTAACGCCAATAACGAACTTACCGCCGCGATCTCGGTGGTCGGTACTCGCTTACAAATCAACGAAGAATACCGTGACTATCTGGCGGGCAAAGCCATTGCCTGCGCCAGGGATATTTCACGTCTGTTGGGATGGAAAAGTCCCTTTGACTTACAGGCCTCATAACAATGGAGAACATCATGACCCTACCAAAAATCAAACAGGTTCGCGCCTGGTTTACTGGCGGTGCGACAGCAGAAAAAGGCGCTGGCGGAGGTGATTATCACGACCAGGGGGCGAATCACTGGATAGACGATCATATTGCTACCCCGATGAGTAAATACCGCGATTATGAACAGTCGCGCCAGTCATTTGGCATTAACGTTCTTGGCACGTTGATTGTCGAAGTTGAAGCAGAAAACGGCCAGATCGGTTTCGCCGTTTCAACTGCCGGTGAAATGGGGTGTTTTATTGTCGAAAAACACCTTAACCGTTTTATCGAGGGCAAATGTGTCAGTGATATCAAACTGATTCACGATCAAATGCTCAATGCCACTCTGTATTACTCCGGTTCTGGTGGCCTGGTGATGAACACGATTTCCTGTGTCGATCTGGCACTGTGGGACCTGTTCGGCAAAGTGGTTGGGCTTCCGGTTTACAAACTGTTAGGTGGCGCAGTCCGTGATGAAATCCAGTTCTACGCCACTGGCGCACGTCCGGATCTGGCAAAAGAGATGGGATTTATCGGTGGCAAAATGCCGACGCACTGGGGGCCACATGATGGCGATGCGGGGATCCGCAAAGATGCCGCTATGGTCGCGGATATGCGTAAGAAATGTGGTGAAGATTTCTGGTTAATGCTCGACTGCTGGATGAGCCAGGACGTGAACTATGCCACCAAACTAGCCCACGCTTGTGCTCCCTATAACCTGAAATGGATCGAAGAGTGCCTGCCGCCACAACAGTATGAAGGTTATCGCGAACTAAAACGCAACGCGCCAGCGGGAATGATGGTCACCAGTGGTGAGCACCACGGCACACTGCAATCTTTTCGTACGCTTTCAGAAACCGGTATCGACATCATGCAGCCGGATGTGGGCTGGTGTGGTGGCTTAACCACGCTGGTGGAAATTGCCGCAATTGCCAAATCACGCGGACAGCTAGTGGTGCCGCACGGTTCGTCTGTTTACTCCCACCATGCGGTAATCACCTTCACTAATACCCCATTTAGCGAATTCCTGATGACCAGTCCGGATTGTTCAACGATGCGTCCGCAGTTTGACCCCATTCTGCTCAATGAGCCGGTTCCGGTGAATGGTCGTATTCACAAATCAGTACTTGATAAACCTGGTTTCGGCGTCGAACTCAATCGTGACTGCAATCTGAAACGCCCTTACAGCCACTAATCACTCAGGGCGTTGCCGTGATAACGGCAACGCTCACATGTTCTAAGGAGCTTCTTATGAGCACCGCTTTGCTTGACGCCGTGGTGAAGAAAAACCGCGCGCGTTTGACCCCGTTTATGTTGGCACTGTATGTGCTGGCGTTTCTCGATCGTTCGAATATTGGTTTTGCCAAACAGACCTACCAGATTGATACCGGGCTGAGTAATGAAGCTTATGCGCTGGGGGCGGGTATTTTCTTTGTGGTTTACGCGTTTCTAGGTGTACCGGCGAATCTGTTGATGCGCAAACTGGGGGCCAGAACTTGGATTGGTACGACGACACTACTATGGGGATTTCTTTCGGCGGCAATGGCATGGGCCGATACTGAAGCGAAATTTCTGATCGTTCGCACTCTGCTTGGCGCAGCGGAAGCCGGATTCTTCCCCGGTATGATTTATCTCACCTCGCAATGGTTTCCGCAGCGTAATCGCGCCAGCATTATGGGGCTGTTCTATATGGGCGCACCGCTGGCATTAACGCTGGGATCACCGCTTTCCGGCGCGCTGCTGGAGATGCATGGATTTATGGGGCATCCCGGCTGGTTCTGGATGTTTGTGATTGAAGGATTGTTGGCAGTCGGCGCTGGGGTATTCACATTCTTTTGGCTTGATGACACACCGGAGCAGGCACGATTTCTGAGTAAAGAAGAAAAAACGTTGCTTATCAATCAACTGGCTAGTGAAGAGCAACAGAAAGTGACTTCTCGACTGAGCGATGCACTGCGTAATGGGCGAGTCTGGCAACTGGCGATTATCTACCTGACCATTCAGGTGGCGGTTTACGGATTAATTTTCTTCCTGCCGACCCAGGTTGCTGCATTGCTGGGGACAAAAGTGGGCTTTACGGCCTCTGTGGTCACCGCTATTCCGTGGGTTGCGGCATTGTTTGGGACCTGGCTTATTCCGCGCTATTCCGATAAAACCGGCGAACGGCGCAATGTCGCGGCGCTGACATTGCTGGCCGCGGGCATTGGTATTGGCCTTTCCGGGCTACTTTCGCCAGTACTGGCAATCGTTGCGCTATGTGTTGCAGCAATAGGGTTTATTGCCGTGCAGCCGGTGTTCTGGACTATGCCGACACAACTGCTTTCTGGTACGGCGCTGGCGGCGGGGATTGGTTTTGTTAACCTGTTTGGCGCAGTGGGCGGATTTATCGCCCCGATCCTGCGCGTAAGAGCAGAAACCTTGTTTGCCAGCGATGCGGCAGGATTGCTGACGCTGGCTGCGGTGGCGGTCGTCGGCTCGCTGATTATTTTCACTCTACGTGTAAGTCGCTCAGTTGTGCAGACTAACGTGGCACATCACTAATAGGTTAAGGAATATGATGAACGCATTATTAACCAATCCCTTCAAAGAACGCTTACGCAAAGGTGAAGTGCAAATTGGTCTATGGTTAAGCTCAACGACTGCCTATATGGCAGAAATCGCCGCTACTTCCGGTTATGACTGGTTGCTGATTGACGGAGAGCACGCGCCAAATACCATTCAGGATCTTTATCACCAGTTACAGGCGATAGCGCCCTATGCCAGCCAACCCGTGATCCGCCCGGTGGAGGGGAGTAAGTCGCTGATTAAACAAGTACTGGATATTGGCGCTCAAACCCTACTGATCCCGATGGTCGATACTGCCGAACAGGCACGTCAGGTGGTGTCTGCTACCCGATATCCACCCTACGGTGAGCGTGGTGTCGGGGCCAGCGTGGCTCGTGCTGCGCGCTGGGGACGCATTGAGAACTACATGGCGCAAGTCAACGACTCGCTTTGTCTGTTGGTGCAGGTGGAAAGTAAAACGGCACTGGATAACCTGGACGAAATCCTCGAAGTCGAGGGAATTGATGGCGTATTTATTGGGCCTGCGGATCTCTCAGCGTCGTTGGGGTATCCGGATAACGCCGGCCACCCGGAAGTACAGCGTATTATTGAAGCAAGCATTCGCCGGATCCGCGCTGCGGGTAAAGCGGCTGGTTTTCTGGCTGTGGCTCCTGATATGGCGCAGCAATGCCTGGCGTGGGGAGCGAACTTTGTCGCTGTTGGCGTTGACACGATGCTCTATAGCGATGCCCTGGATCAACGACTGGCGATATTTAAATCAGGCAAAAATGGGCCACGCATAAAAGGTAGTTATTGATATCAAAGGCCCATAGGGATTACCTGTGGGCCGGTATGTTAGTTAGTGGTTTTTCGCTGTCAGATCGGCTTCGTTTAGCTGGGTAGTTGCGAGTACCAGGTCACGATCGATGCCCTGTTCCAGCATTCGCAAGGCAATTTTAATGGCTTGTTCATGCATGCCTTCCTGCAAACCTTCTAATTTACCCTCCTGCCAGCCAATCTGGTGTCCTTCCTGCCGCAGCCGTTCAGCAATAGTCATTAATCTCTCCTTTTGTAGTGGTGAACGTTCGGCAATTTCCTCAATAAAGCGGGTGAAACGGGAGGTATCGCCGCATTGCAGTAGATAATTAAACAGCGTTTGCACCTGGCTGTCATTAGTGAAGCCCCTAACCAAAAGCGTGGTGATCCTGTCGACCATACCGATTAAATCGCGGTCGCGAATATGCTTTTGAATCAGTTCCAGCAGAGCTATACGCCGATGTTGCATGATCTCATCGTCAGGCACGATGGTGATATCCACCAACGGAAAAGCTTCGGTGTACAACTGCCGGGCAAGTTGCGGATCGTCAAACTCATCCAGCCAGTTGAGTGAGTACGGGTAGGGCGAGGTTTCGCCATGATAAAACAGCAACGGCACCACCAGCGGGACTCTGTCATAGCCTTTGTCCAGGTGACGCTGCATGGCGGCAGTGGCATAGCGCATTAGCCGAAAAGCCATATTCTTTTCTGCAGAGCTTTGATGTTCAATCACGCAGTAGATATAGCCGTCACCGTCGCTGGTTTCCACGGACCACAAAACATCCGAGTAGTAAGCGCGTAAACTTTTTTCAATAAAACTAGTGGGTTCCAGGCGTAAGGTTTGCAGGTTGCAAAGCTTGCGCAGTGGTTCTGGTAAATGTATTTCGAGAAAATCCCGTGCGGTTTCGGGTGTGAACATAAAGGTTTTAAATACCGCATCATGCGGGGAGGAGGTTGTTGATTCGGTCATGGTTGTCCGTCACCTGATATTTATGATGACGCGACATTACGGTTATCCCAGGCCTTTGACATCTGCCAGTTTCAGCCTTTGCGAGACGTTTTCAGAGGAATTTTCACTGCGTTGCAACGCATACATTGGGCACGGAATCGTGTACGCAAAAATGCCCGGTAACCACATGCTTACCGGGCATCAGAAAGGAGTTTAAGCCAGCGCCTGGGCCAGCAGCGTAATCGGATGTTCGCAGCGAAGACTTGTGGACATCTCTATCTGCCATTTGCAGGTTTCGCAGTCGGTAACGACCAGATCCGCGCCGCTCTCTTCTATCTGGCGGAACAGTGGTGCGCCGATGGCTTGTGAGGTGGGGTAGTTCTCTTTTTTGAAACCGTAAGTACCCGCAATACCGCAGCACTGGGAATCCAGCACTGTCAGCTCAAGCCCTGGGATCTTACGCAACAGTTCCAGGGTGTAGAGCGTCCAGCCCATTTTTTCCATATGGCACGGCGTGTGATAAACCACTTTTAGCGGCAGCGTTTTCAGCGGTAACGCTTTTCCTTCGTCCAGCTTGCGCCACAGCCAGCGGGTCGCCAGTTCGATATGATCGCGCAAGCCTTTGTTGTCGACATTCAGCACTTCCGGGTATTCGTCGCGCAGGGCAAATGTACAGGTTGAGGAGGTGGCAATCACCGGAATGCCTTTTACTCCCACAGCTTCGCGGATCGACTCTACATTCGTAATTGCCTGTTTGCGTGCTTTATCGGTAAAACCGTTGGCGATCAGCGGTACGCCGCAGCATTTTTCTTTGCTGAGCAGTTGTACACCGGTACCCATTGCGTTGAGCACTTTAATTAAATCTTTACCTAACTGCGGATGGTTGTAGTTAACGAAGCAGCCGTGAAAGAAAGCGACCTGGTCTTTATACTGCGCTTGCTGAGCCGCCACGCTGCGATACCAGCGACGGAACGTGCCGAAGGAGTATTTTGGCAGCGTGCGGCGATGATCGATTTTTAACGCCGCATCAAGCAGCTGCCGCACTGGTTTCAGCGAGGTAGCGGTGTTGACGATTGGTGCGAACGGCGTGGAAACGCTACCCATCAGGTCGGTATGACTCAACACAAAATTACGCAGCGACGGGCGCGTGGTGTCATATTTCGCCCGCGCGCGCTGGATAATATCGCCAATCTTCACATCGGACGGGCAGGCGACTTCACAACGTTTGCAGTTGATGCAATATTTCAGCGCCTCGTCATACAGTGCGCCATCTTTCAGACGCAGACGCTCGCCATCCGGCCCGGCTTGTTTTGGCCCTGGATAGCCCGGATTCACCCGGCTCACCGGGCAGGCGGTGGTGCAGACGGTGCACTTAATGCAATTTTCGAAGCTGGTATCGTTCATTATTGGCCTCCTGCGCGTTGGGCAATCTGTTGAGCGGCATGTAAAGCACTGACGGCACAAACGCCGCCGCCGCATCCCTGGGCGATGGGATCAAATCCGCCCAGCACCGAACCGATGGCAAACAGGTTCTCTACTGTTTGACCAGCCTGTGACGGGCGTAGCGCCTCGTCAGTGGTCACGCCGAACTGTTGCCACGGTTGCGCAGCAAAAAAGTCACTTCTATACCACTCACCCCGCGTGGCGGTTTGCAGTACATCAAGGCCGAGAATCGGCTCACGAATGCCGTCGCGTTCTGCCACCAGCCCGCCGCTAAAGAAACTGCCGCTCGCAAGAACAGCAAAACGCGGACGCAGCGGGATATCGGCGTGATTGCGGGTCCAGATTTCGCTCACCACGCCATTTTTGCAGGTCACTTTTTTCACTTCATCGCCCGGCATCCACACGCCGCCCTGGCGCACAAACTGGCGCTGTAACTGGTTTTGCAGACGAATACCCAGCACGGAAGGCGGCAGCGTTGGCAAAAGCATAAGTGAACAAGGTAGTTTTTCATTCAGCCAACGCCACAGTTTGTCATCGGCCAGGCCGAAGCAGGCGGGCATCAGGATCATTTCACAGGTATTGGCGACAGGGATTAGCGCATCAATTAACAGCGGCCAGTTTTCTTCGTTATCAAGGAAACGGGCGATATTCACCGCGCGAAACTCGGTGGCGTTATTGCGTAGCACATCCAGTTCCGGCAGTTCAATTTCAGCAGTTTCAACCGAAAGATCCAGTTCGCGCAACGAAGCCGCCGCAAGATGCGCCTGGAAATCCATCAGCCCGCTTATCCCCACTACACATATCTTCTTCGCGGGTAGCGGCCAGACGGGAACTTCTGGCGAACTTAACCAGGTCGAACGCAAAGTGCCGAGCGGGGTAACGCGCTGATGGGCCAGTTCCACGCTGCCCTGCAATTGCGCGCCACTTTCCGCAATTAATGCCTGCGCCTGACAAGCGAGATCCAGTACGCGTTGTGGGCCGAGAAGACTGTAAGGGTGGGCAGGTGCCTGATGGCACAAAGACTCCAGCCTTGCATGAATGTCTGCCACCGGCTGACCGTCTGGCAGGTGGCTCAGTAAGTCCAGCGAACCGGATGAGAAATGCAGAGCGCTCTGTCCACGGGTGACAATGGCACAGCGCAGACCGTGTTTTTGCAATTGCAGGCCGCAGAGTAATCCGGCAAGACCGCCGCCCATAATGACAGTATCAAATCGCATCTTTCTGCTCCTTCTCCAGACCACACAGTCCCTGATAAACCCAGCGGGTAAATTCGCTTTCGCGCAATGCGTCTCCCCATGCAATGGGCTGCACGCCTTTCCAGCGTTCGTTAAGGAAGGTGGAAAGTTGTTCGATAGATTGCGCGGAGGTGGTGACGTTAAAGCGTTGCAACAATCCAGCTGCCCGGCAGGCGCAGAGCTCGCCCTGGCAAGTCCCCATCCCCACACGGGTGCGGCGACGTAAATCCAGCAGGCTGTTGACGTTTAAATTTTCTACTGCGTACTGAACTTCGCCAGCGGTAACGGCTTCACACTCACAAACCAGGCTGCGGTGCAAACGGCCTTCACTTAACCAGGCGGGTGTGCGATCGCCATGACGATAAACCGCAGAACCGCGCAGCGGGGCAGGCAGGGAGATGACTTTACGCAAGGTGACTTCAGCGGGCTCCTGTGAACCAGGAAGTGCCAGATCGGCGGTCGTACAGGGGCGCGTGTTGCCCAGCTTGCGGCAGACGGCATCCGTAGCCCATTCCGCCATCAGACGATAGGTCATCAGTTTGCCGCCGGTGATGGTGATAAATCCGTCCAGGCCATCGCGTTCGGCATGGTCGAGCAGCACGATGCCACGACTGACGTTACGGCCGCTTGGGTCGTCATCGCTGGCAACCAACGGGCGCACGCCAGAGTAGGCCCGCAAAATGCGCGTTTTCGCCATAACGGGGGCCAGTTTTTCCCCTTCACGCAGCAGAATATCCACTTCTTCTGCCGTCACTCGGTTGTCGTCTATCTCATCGTAATTAATGCGTAAAGAGGTGGTGCCAATCAGCGAAATGGTATCGCCAGGCACCAGAATATCGGCGTCGGAAGGTTTACGGCAGCGGTTGATCACATGCTGATTAATGCGGTGGTCCATGATCAGCAGCGATCCTTTCGCTGGGAACATGCGAATGCGCAGATCGGCATATTCGGCAATATGTTGCCCCCAGATCCCGGCGGCATTAACTACGACAGGCGCATGAAGTGCCTGAGTTTCGCCGGTGAGATGATTACGTACACGAACACCGCACACTGTCGCGCCTTCACGAATTAGTCCCGTGACTTCATGAGCGGTAAGGATAACGGCACCATGTTCTTTTGCATCGAGCATGTTCGCTGCGGTCAGCCGGAATGGGTCAACGGTGCCATCCGGAACTTTCACCGCGCCAATCAGTGCCGGGTTAACGGCAGGTTCGATAATGCGTGCTTGCTGCGGATCAATGGCTTCAGCACTGATTCCAGCCTCTTCGCAAGCACGAATAAAAGTCGCCTGGAAGGAGAGATCATCTTCCGGCAGGGTGATAAACAGGCCGTTGGTTGGTTCGACACAGTGACGCGCAATGCGTTTTAAAATCTGGTTTTCACTAATACATTCGCGGGCCGATTCCGCATCGGTAACCGCGTAGCGTGCGCCGCTGTGCAGCAGACCGTGGTTACGCCCGGTGGCTCCCGTTGCGATGTCGTGGCGTTCAACCAAAATCACTTTCAGCCCGCGCAGGGCACAGTCGCGGGCAATCCCGGCTCCCGTTGCGCCGCCGCCAATGATAATCACGTCACTTGTTTGCGAATCGCGAGTTTTCATTGTTATCCCTCAAAAGTTCGTTTTGTCTCATTTAGCCACAGAAAAAACATGCATTGTTTGATTTCGCGCATAATCGCTCATAATTCGAAAGTGAAACGTGATTTCATGCGTCATTTTGAACATTTTGTAAATCTTATTTAATAATGTGTGCGGTAATTCACATTCATGGAATGAATGATTAATTAACATCGCGGCAACTCAAGAAACGGCAGGTTCTTCCATTGAATCAGGCTGTTAATCATAAATAAGACCACGGCCACGGAGGCTATAAATGTTGAGTATTTTTAAACCAGCGCCACACAAGGCGCGCTTACCTGCTGCGGAGATCGACCCGACTTACCGTCGATTGCGCTGGCAAATTTTCCTGGGGATATTCTTTGGTTATGCCGCTTACTATTTGGTTCGTAAGAACTTTGCTCTCGCGATGCCCTACCTGGTGGAGCAGGGGTTCTCACGTGGTGATTTAGGTTTTGCCCTTTCAGGGATCTCAATTGCCTACGGATTTTCGAAATTCATCATGGGGTCGGTGTCGGACCGCTCGAATCCGCGCGTTTTCCTGCCAGCAGGTCTGATTCTTGCTGCGGCAGTTATGCTTTTTATGGGCTTTGTTCCGTGGGCGACATCGAGCATTGCGGTGATGTTTGTGCTGCTGTTCCTCTGCGGTTGGTTCCAGGGGATGGGATGGCCGCCGTGCGGTCGTACTATGGTGCACTGGTGGTCGCAGAAAGAACGTGGCGGCATTGTGTCGGTGTGGAACTGTGCGCATAACGTCGGTGGTGGTATTCCGCCGCTGTTGTTCCTGCTGGGGATGGCCTGGTTCAATGACTGGCACGCGGCGCTTTATATGCCGGCTTTCTGTGCCATTCTGGTGGCTCTGTTCGCCTTTGCGATGATGCGCGATACCCCGCAATCATGTGGCCTGCCGCCGATCGAAGAGTACAAAAATGATTACCCGGACGACTATAACGAAAAAGCGGAACAGGAACTGACCGCGAAACAGATCTTCATGCAGTACGTGCTGCCGAACAAACTGCTGTGGTACATCGCCATCGCCAACGTGTTCGTCTATCTGCTGCGCTACGGTATCCTCGACTGGTCACCGACTTACCTGAAAGAGGTGAAACACTTCGCGCTGGATAAATCCTCCTGGGCCTACTTCTTCTATGAGTATGCGGGTATTCCGGGCACCCTGCTGTGCGGCTGGATGTCGGACAAAGTCTTCCGCGGTAACCGTGGGGCAACCGGCGTCTTCTTTATGACACTGGTGACCATCGCCACCATCGTTTACTGGATGAACCCGGCAGGCAACCCAACCGTCGATATGATTTGTATGATTGTTATCGGCTTCCTGATCTACGGCCCAGTCATGCTGATTGGTCTGCACGCGCTGGAACTGGCGCCGAAGAAAGCGGCAGGTACGGCGGCGGGCTTTACCGGACTGTTTGGTTACCTTGGTGGCTCCGTAGCGGCAAGCGCGATTGTCGGCTACACCGTTGACTACTTTGGCTGGGATGGCGGCTTCATGGTGATGATTGGCGGCAGCATCCTGGCGGTTATCTTGTTAATTGTCGTGATGATTGGCGAAAAACGTCGCCATCAGGAATTACAGCAAAAACGCAACGGAGGCTAATGGCATGAAATTGACGCTGAAAAACCTTAGCATGGCTATCATGATGAGTGGAATGATCATGGGAAGCAGTGCAATGGCGGCGGATAACAGTGAGAAAATAGTGATTGCCCATCGCGGTGCCAGTGGTTATTTGCCGGAGCATACGCTGCCTGCAAAGGCGATGGCGTATGCGCAGGGGGCCGATTATCTTGAACAGGATTTGGTGATGACGAAGGACGACCATCTGGTCGTTCTGCATGACCACTATCTTGACCGGGTAACCGATGTCGCCGATCGTTTCCCGGACAGGGCGCGTAAAGATGGCCGTTACTACGCGATAGATTTTACACTGGATGAAATTAAGTCTTTAAAATTCACTGAAGGCTTCGATATTGAAAATGGTAAAAAAGTGCAGACTTTCCCCGGACGTTTCCCGATGGGTAAATCTGACTTCCGGGTGCACACTTTCGAAGAGGAAATTGAATTTGTTCAGGGGCTAAACCATTCGACCGGGAAAAATATTGGTATCTATCCAGAGATTAAAGCGCCGTGGTTCCATCATCAGGAAGGGAAGGATATTGCGGCAAAAACCCTGGAAGTGCTGAAGAAATATGGCTACACCGGTAAGGATGATAAAGTTTATCTGCAATGCTTTGATGCTGATGAACTGAAGCGTATTAAGAATGAGCTGGAACCTAAAATGGGTATGGACCTCAACCTGGTACAGCTGATTGCCTATACCGACTGGAACGAAACTCAGCAGAAACAACCGGACGGAACCTGGGTTAATTACAGTTACGACTGGATGTTTAAGCCAGGTGCCATGAAACAGGTGGCGGAATACGCTGATGGTATTGGCCCGGATTACCATATGGTGATTGATGAGACATCGCAGCCGGGTAATATCAAGCTTACCGGAATGGTAAAAGATGCACAGCAGAATAAGCTGGTGGTGCATCCTTATACCGTGCGGGCCGACAAGCTACCGGCCTACACAACGAATGTGAATCAGCTTTATGACATTTTGTATAACAAAGCCGGAGTGAATGGTTTGTTCACTGACTTCCCGGATAAAGCGGTTACCTTCCTGCAACAACAGAAATAATCCCACCTTCGGCATTCCGGTCTGCCCGGAATGCCGCTTTGCTTCTGTAACAAGTCCATTTTTGTACACAAAAATCTTAAGGATTTCTTAAGGCAACACTTTATATTTCCATCCTGATAATTAATGTGCACATAGTGACGGATGGTAAGTAATGATCTCAGGAACGGAAGACGAACAATTTGAACGTTGGTGGGCAACCACAGGAGACTGGGTCGAAGAACCAAATTATCGACGCAATGGTATGAGTGGTGTGCAGTGTGTAGAGCGCGATGGTAAAAAGCTTTATGTGAAGCGAATGACTCAGCATCTCTTTCATTCGCTGCGCTATCCCTTTGGGCGCCCGACGATTGTGCGGGAGATTGAGGTGATAAAAGATCTGGAACGCGCTGGCGTGACTGTGCCGAAAATCGTTTTTGGAGAAGCGGTGAAAATTGATGGCGAATGGCGTGCGTTGCTGGTGACAGAAGATATGGCGGGGTTTGTCAGCATTGCTGACTGGTATGCGCAACATGCAATTACGCCTTTTGCTGATGATGTTCGCGAAGGGATGCTAAAAGCGGTAGCGCTGGCGTTTAAGAAAATGCATAGCGTTAATCGGCAGCATGGTTGCTGTTATGTTCGCCATATCTATGTGAAAACGGAAGGTAAAGCAGAAGCTGGATTTCTTGATCTGGAGAAAAGCCGCCGTCGCTTGCGTCGCGATAAAGCGATTAATCATGACTTCCGCCAGTTGGAAAAATATCTGGAGCCGATCCCCAAAGCCGACTGGGAACAGGTGAAAGCGTATTACTACACTATGTAATCGTTGTAGGCCAGATAAGACGCATCAGCGTCGCATCTGGCACTAGTGCCAGATCACAACTCGATTTCGATATCGCCTTTTGCCCGGCAACAACAGGGCAAAATCTCCCCTGGCTGAATAAAGGCTAACGGTTCGGCAATCCAGTCAACCTGACCTGCAACCAGGCGTGTGCGACAGGAGCCGCAATAGCCTTCGCGGCACTGGTACTCAACTGCCACATTATGGGATTCCAGCGCCGCCAGAAGGGAAGGGTGTTCATCCTGGCACAGCAGTTGTGTGCCAGTGATGCGCAAGGTAACGCGGGTCATCAGAGCTGGAAGTTACTCAAATCGTCGGTGTCCACTTCCGAGTCAATTTGACCGACCAGATAAGAACTCACCTCAACTTCCTGTGGGGCAACCTGCACGTTATCCGACACTAGCCAGGTGTTGATCCACGGGATCGGGTTGGAGCGCGTCTGGAATGGCAGATCCAAACCGACAGCTTGCATGCGGATGTTGGTGATGTACTCGACGTACTGGCAGAGAATGTCTTTATTCAGACCAATCATCGAACCGTCACGGAACAGATAATCCGCCCAGTCTTTCTCCTGCTGTGCCGCCTGAACAAACAGCTCATAGCACTCTTGCTTACACTCTTCGGCTATTTCCGCCATTTCCGGATCATCCGCGCCGCTGCGCAGTAGATTCAGCATATGTTGAGTGCCAGTCAGGTGCAGGGCTTCGTCACGGGCAATCAGGCGAATAATCTTGGCGTTACCTTCCATCAGTTCGCGTTCTGCAAAGGCAAAGGAACAAGCAAAGCTGACGTAGAAACGAATGGCTTCCAGCGCGTTAACGCTCATCAGGCAGAGATAAAGTTTTTTCTTCAGCTCGCGCAGGCTAACGGTCACGGTTTTACCGTTGACGGTGTGGGTGCCTTCGCCCAGCAAATGCCAGTAGCTGGTCATCTCGATCAGTTCATCGTAATAGCGGGAAATGCCTTCCGCGCGTTTCTGGATCTGCTCGTTGGTGACGATATCGTCGAATACAACAGACGGATCGTTAACGATATTACGAATGATATGGGTATAAGAACGAGAGTGAATCGTTTCTGAAAATGCCCACGTTTCTACCCAGGTCTCCAGTTCCGGGATCGAGATCAGCGGCAGCAGAGCCACGTTCGGACTACGACCCTGAATGGAATCCAGCAACGTCTGGTATTTCAGGTTGCTGATAAAGATGTGTTTTTCGTGTTCAGGTAGTGCCTGGTAATCAATACGGTCGCGAGAAACGTCAACTTCTTCCGGACGCCAGAAGAAAGAGAGCTGCTTTTCGATCAGCTTTTCGAAGATTTCATATTTTTGCTGATCGTAGCGGGCCACGTTGACCGGCTGACCAAAGAACATCGGTTCTTTGAGCTGATCATTCTTCGTCTGTGAAAATGTGGTATATGCCATGAATATGTCCTGTTGGGAGTTTAATGCCGGATAAGGCATTTTACGCCGCATCCGGCATCCAGAGCCTGATGCGACGCTGGCGCGTTTTATCAGGCCTACAAAATTCGAGACGTAGGCCGGATAAGACATTTTACGCCACATCCGGCATCTCAATATCAGATCTTACATGCGCCGCTTTCGCAGCCATCGTCCTGGATTGACGGCACCAGATCGTCCTGCGCGTCTTCTGCGCCGTCACGGGTGTTCTGATAATACAGCGTTTTGACCCCGAATTTGTAGGCGGTGAGCAGGTCTTTCAACAACTGCTGCATCGGCACTTTTCCTGACGGGAAGCGTGACGGATCGTAGTTAGTATTCGCAGAGATCGACTGATCGATAAATTTCTGCATGATACCAACCAGTTGCAGATAACCATCGTTACCCGGCATTTCCCACAGCAGTTCATAGGCATCGTGCAGGTGTTCGTAGTCTGGAACGACCTGGCGCAAAATACCGTCTTTCGATGCTTTGATGCTAACGTAACCGCGGGGCGGTTCAATACCGTTAGTGGCGTTAGAGATCTGTGAAGACGTCTCGGACGGCATCAGGGCAGAAAGTGTGGAGTTGCGCAGACCGTGCGTTTTGATTGACTCACGCAGTGCTTCCCAGTCGTAATGCAGCGGCTCATTAGCGATGGCATCCAGATCTTTCTTATAGGTATCGATCGGCAGGATCCCTTTCGCGTAAGTGGTTTCGTTAAACCACGGGCACGCGCCTTGCTCTTTCGCCAGCTCGTTAGAGGCTTTCAGCAGATAATACTGAATCGCTTCGAAGGTTTTATGCGTCAGGTTGTTGGCGCTGCCGTCGGAGTAGCGTTTACCGTGCTTCGCCAGATAGTAAGCGAAGTTGATCACACCAATACCCAGCGTACGACGACCCATCGCCCCGCGTTTGGCTGCCGGGATCGGGTAATCCTGATAATCCAGCAGCGCGTCAAGTGCGCGTACCGCCAGAACGGCCAACTCTTCCAGTTCATCCAGGCTGTTAATTGCCCCCAGGTTGAAAGCAGAAAGCGTACACAGCGCGATTTCACCGTTTTCGTCGTTAACGTCATTCAGCGGTTTGGTCGGCAGAGCGATTTCCAGGCACAGGTTAGACTGGCGCACTGGCGCAATAGCCGGATCAAACGGGCTGTGGGTGTTGCAGTGGTCAACGTTCTGAATATAGATACGACCAGTAGACGCACGTTCCTGCATCATCAGTGAGAACAGCTCAACGGCTTTCACACGCTGCTTGCGGATGCTGTCGTCTTTCTCATATTTGGTGTACAGGCGTTCAAACTCTTCCTGATCGGCGAAGAACGCGTCGTACAGCCCCGGTACGTCGGACGGGCTGAACAGGGTGATATCTTCACCTTTCAGCAGGCGGGTATACATCAGTTTGTTGATTTGTACCCCGTAGTCCATATGACGCACGCGGTTGCCTTCTACACCACGGTTGTTTTTCAGCACCAGCAGACTTTCCACTTCCAGATGCCACATCGGGTAGAACAGCGTTGCCGCACCGCCGCGCACGCCGCCCTGGGAGCAGGATTTTACCGCCGTCTGGAAATGTTTGTAGAACGGGATGCAGCCGGTATGGAACGCTTCACCGCCACGAATCGGGCTACCCAGTGCACGAATACGCCCGGCGTTGATGCCGATCCCCGCACGCTGGGAAACGTATTTCACAATCGCGCTGGAGGTCGCGTTAATGGAATCCAGGCTGTCGCCGCACTCGATCAGCACGCAGGAGCTGAACTGGCGAGTCGGAGTACGCACGCCTGACATGATTGGCGTTGGCAGCGAAATTTTAAATGTGGAAACCGCGTCGTAAAAACGCTTCACGTATTCCAGACGCGTTTCGCGCGGGTAGTTCGAGAACAGGCACGCAGCAACCAGAATATAGAGGAACTGTGCGCTCTCGTAGATTTCGCCGGTCACGCGGTTCTGTACCAGATATTTGCCTTCCAGCTGCTTAACGGCAGCATAAGAGAAGGTCATATCACGGTCGTGAACGATAAACGTGTCCATCTGCTTGAACTCTTCTTCCGTGTAGTCTTCCAGCAGATGATTATCGTATTTGCCCATCTCGACCATTTTCACCACGTGGTCGTACAGCGCAGGCGGCTCAAACTGGCCGTAGGCTTTTTTACGCAGGTGGAAAATTGCCAGGCGCGCGGCGAGATACTGATAGTCCGGTGCATCACGGGAGATCAGGTCAGCGGCAGCCTTGATAATAGTTTCGTGGATGTCGGAGGTCTTGATTCCGTCATAAAACTGAATATGGGAGCGCAGCTCGACCTGGGAGATCGAAACGTTATGCAGTCCTTCTGCCGCCCAGTCCAGAACGCGATGGATTTTGTCGAGATTGATGCGCTCTGTGCTACCGTCGCGCTTTGTCACCAGCAGATTCTGATTCATGTATGTCGTACCTGTTTTTGGAATTCTTTCCGCAATAGTTTCACGGCAACTACCTGTAGTAAGGAAAGCTGCAACGAACACTATATATAGGGGGTATGTTTGGGATTCACTGCAAGATAGTGTGAAAACGGCCCTCTTGCAAGTGCATAACTTTGTGGATAACTCAGGAAGGAAAAAGCGACTTCCGCGTACCTTAGGTCAGACAAGGTGTCCGGGAAAGTCAATGGGAAGAGAAAAATTTGTTAAAAATAACCGTTCGGTGATTTCTTGAACGTTCAATTTAAGATAATTATTGATCCAGGTTATTTGTTGCGCTTAATTCAATTCAACAAAAATTGATTTTGCCACAACAGCATCTGGAGCAATCATTTATTTTCATTGTTCACAATATGAGCATTTGTAACCTGCTGTAAGGTTGGTAACGGTGTTTTTTTATTCAGTTAATGTTAAATAATTACTCTCAATGTTGATTTTTCTTATGGTTGATAAATTATTTAATAAAATTAATGTCATTTAAGTATTGTTAAATAAAGAATTAATGTGAGTTTAAGAAAATTTTCAGATCTATTTATTATCATTAACTGCCATATCATAAGGTTAATTTATTTTCGATTTACAATTAATTTTTATTTAAAGGCAGAACCTGTTTTTTAATAGACCGATGTTATTTAAGTGGTAACCAGGTCATGCAAAGTAAAAAATGGATTCTTTTTTCTGCTAAAGGGATGATATGGGGGATCCCTGCCATAATGGCGGGGTCATTAACAGCCGCAAATGCCTCGTCGCAGGCTTTTGAATCATGTCAGGGAAGCTACGTAACCAGCAGTTGCCAGGCCAGCAGACAAAGCCTTTCAGGCATTACACAAGACTGGATCGTCGCTGATGGACAATGGCTGGTTTTTTCGGATATGACAAATAACGCCAGCGGAGGGGCAGTATTTTTACAACAGGGGGCAGGACTTTTACTATCGCCAGAAAATGAAAGCGGTATGACCTTGTTTGCGAATAATACCGTAAATGGCGAATATAATAATGGTGGGGCAATATTTGCCAAAGAAAACTCAACGCTGAATCTTGATAATGTTATTTTTGTGGGTAACGTGGCCGGAGGATATGGTGGCGCTATCTACTCTTCTGGGACCAATGACCCTGGTGCAGTAGATATAAGTGTTGCTAATACCGTGTTCAGCAAAAACATTGCCAATGACGGCAAAGGTGGTGCAATTTATACTATCAATAATGACGTCTATTTAAGTGATGATATTTTTGATAATAACCAGGCATACACATCAACAAGTTACAGTGATGGTGATGGTGGTGCAATCGATGTCACCGATAATAATAGCGATATTACACACCCTTCAGGTTATACGATAATAAATAACACTGCCTTTACAAATAATACTGCCGAAGGTTATGGCGGGGCGATTTATACCAATAGCGCGACGGCTCCCTATCTTATTGATATTTCTGTTGATGACAGCTACAGCCAGAACGGCGGCGTGTTAGTGGATGAGAACAACAGCGCAGCAGGTTATAGCAATGCTCCTTCTCCAGCGGCGGGCGGCTTTATGTTCGTCGATTCAAGCCAGGTAAGGTTTGATATCGCTGCCAATAAAACTCTGGTTATCGGTAACGTAAGTAACGATGGTGCGATCGATTCCATTGCCGGAACCGGGAGTATCAGTAAAACCGGCGCGGGCGAACTGGTGCTCAATGCGGATAATAATAATTTTACCGGCGAGATGCGGATCGAAAACGGTGAAGTGACGCTGGGGCGTAGCAATTCGCTGATGAATGTCGGCGATGACCGTTGCCAGAGTAATTCGCAAAATTGCTATGGCCTGATGGTCGGCAGTATCAGCCATCGGGATGACCAGGCGGAATTGAACGTTGGCGCTACACAGCAGACTTTTGTTCACTCCCTGACGGGGTTTCAGAATGGCACCTTAAATATTGATGCTGGCGGTAATGTTACCGTTAATGCAGGCGGTTTTAGCGGAACCATTGAAGGTGCCGGGCAACTCACGATTGCTGAAAACGGCAACTATGTGCTGGCGGGTGCGCAGTCGATGGCACTGACCGGCGATATTGTGGTGGAAGATGGCGCAATCCTCTCGCTTTCGGGTAACGCCACGGACCTTGCGGATATGCAGGACGATCCGCAGTCCATCGTGTTAAACGGCGGCGTATTGGATCTCTCCGATTTCACTACCTGGCAAAGCGGTACGTCAGAGAACGATGGTCTGGAAATCAGTGGCAGCGGCGGTACGGTGATTGGTCAGCAGGATGTTGTCGATCTTTACGGTGGCGATGATCTGCATATTGGCGATGACGGGAATAATGGTGTTTATGTGGTGGTGGATGCAGGTGACGGGCAGGTCAGCCTGGCAAATGACAATCAATACCTCGGCACAACACAAATCGCTTCCGGTACGCTGGTGGTGAGCGACAACTCTCAGCTTGGTGATACCCACTATAACCGTCAGGTTATCTTTACTGATAATCAACAAGATAGCACGATGGAGATTACCTCCGACGTTGACACGCGTTCAGATGCGGCAGGCCACGGACGTGATATCGAAATGCGCGCCGATGGTGAAGTGATGGTGGATGCGGGTGTAGACACGCAGTGGGGCGCACTGATGGCTGACAGCAGCGGGCAGCATCAGGATGTGGGTAGCACATTGACTAAAACGGGGGCTGGCACGCTGGAGCTGACTACCAGCGGTACGACGCAGTCGGCGGTGAGAGTAGAAGACGGCACCCTGAAAGGCGATGTTGCGGATATCTTTCCTTATGCTTCGTCACTGTGGGTCGGTGACGGGGCTACGTTCGAGACTGGCGCGGATCAGGATATTCAGTCTATTGATGCTACTTCCAGCGGCACTATCAACATCAGCGATGGTACGGTTTTGCGCCTGACCGGGCAGGATACTTCCGCCGCACTGGATGCCTCGCTGTTTAATGGCGATGGGACGTTGGTGAATGCCACCGATGGCGTGATGTTGACAGGTGAGCTTAATACCAACCTGGAAACCGACAGCCTGACTTATCTTTCAGACGTGACGGTCAATGGTGATCTAACGAATACTTCCGGTGCGGTCAGTCTGCAAAATGGCATTGCTGGTGACACACTGACGGTGAATGGCAATTACAGCGGTGGTGGAACGCTACTTCTCGACAGTGAATTAGATGGCGATGACTCCATAAGCGATCTGCTGGTGCTTAATGGCAATACATCCGGCAATACCACGGTAGTGATTAACCCGATTACTGGCATTGGCCAGCCGACATCTACGGGGATCGAAGTGGTTGATTTCGCTGCTGATCCTACGCAATTCCAGAACAATGCGCAGTTTAATCTGGCGGGCAGCGGCTACGTCAATATGGGTGCTTACGACTATACGTTGGTGGAAGATGATAATGACTGGTATCTGCGTTCGCAAAAAGTCACTCCGACGCCACCACCCGATCCGGATCCGACTCCCGATCCCTCGCCTGAGCCCGACCCAACACCCGACCCGGAACCTACGCCTGCTTACCAGCCGGTGTTGAATGCCAAAGTTGGTGGATATTTTAATAACTTGCGGGCGGCAAATCAGGCATTTGTGATGGAGCGACACGATCACGCTGGTGGCGATGGTCAAACGCTGAATTTACGTGTTACCGGCGGACGTTATCATTACACGGCGGCAGGGCAACTGGCTCAGCATGAAGACACTTCTACGGTGCAGCTTAGCGGTGACCTGATTAGGGGGCGCAGGGGCGATGATGGCGAGTGGATGCTTGGGATTGTCGGTGGCTACAGCGATAACCAGGGGGACAGCCGCTCGAATATGACCGGAACTCGCGCCGATAACCAGAACCACGGTTATGCTGTTGGGCTGACCTCAAGCTGGTTTCAGCACGGTAATCAGAAGCAGGGGGCCTGGCTGGATAGCTGGCTGCAATACGCGTGGTTTACGAATGATGTTAGCGAACAAAACGACGGCGCGGACCATTACCACTCATCAGGGATCGTTGCTTCGCTGGAAGCGGGGTATCAGTGGTTACCGGGGCGTGGTGTGGTGATTGAACCGCAGGCGCAGGTGATTTATCAGGGCGTGCAGCAGGATGATTTTACCGCCGCTAACCATGCGCGGGTGTCACAATCGCAGGGTGATGATATTCAGACGCGGCTGGGATTACACAGCGAATGGCATACTGCGCTTCATATCACGCCAACATTAGATCTGAATTATTATCACGATCCCCATTCGACGGAAATTGAAGAAGATGGTAGCCAAATCAGTGACGATGCGGTGAAGCAACGGGGTGAAATAAAAGTGGGAGTAACGGGCAATATCAGTCAGCGAGTTTCCCTGCGTGGCAGCGTGGCGTGGCAGAAAGGAAGCGATGATTTTGCCCAGACGGCAGGGTTTTTGTCGATGACGGTGAAATGGTAATCGCTGTCCGCCCGACATCGTTGCCGGATGCGGCGTCAACGCCTTATCCGGCCGACGGGGAGCATTTGTAGGCCTGATAAGACGCGACAAGCGTCGCATCAGGCATTGGCGCGGTTGCCGGATGCGGCGTAAACGCCTTATCCGGCCGACGGGAGCATTTGTAGGCCTGAGAAGACGCGACAAGCGTCGCATCAGGCATTGGCGCGGTTGCCGGATGCGGCGTAAACGCCTTATCCGGCCGACGGGGAGCATTTGTAGGCCTGATAAGACGCGGCAAGCGTCGCATCAGGCATTGGCGCGGTTGCCGGATGCGGCGTCAACGCCTTATCCGGCCGATGGGGGGTATTTGTAGGCCTGATAAGACGCGGCAAGCGTCGCATCAGGCATTGGCGCGGTTGCCGGATGAATCCAAACAACAACCTTACTTATTCTGCGTGTGCAGCATATAGTTCACATCCACGCCGGGGCCGAGCTTAAAAGTATTAGTGATCGGGTTATAATGCAGCCCGATCATATGGCGCTCTTTTAGACTGGTTTGATCCACCCAGCCCAGCAATTCTGCCGGTTTAATAAACTTCTTCACGTCGTGCGTGCCTTTAGGCACCATGCGCAAAATATATTCAGCGCCGACCACCGCCATTAGCCACGACTTGCCATTACGATTAAGCGTGGAGAAAAAGACATCGCCACCCGGTTTTACCAGTTGTGCACAGGCTCTGACCACTGACTGCGGATCGGGAACGTGTTCCAGCATCTCCATGCAGGTCACCACATCATACTGCCCGGCATGTTTTGCCGCGTGTTCTTCAACGGTTTCCTGTACGTACTCTACCTGAATACCGCTTTCCAGCGCGTGCAGCTTTGCCACCTGCAATGGCTCAAAGCCCATATCCAGACCAGTCACCGTCGCACCTTCTCGCGCCATACTCTCGGCCAGAATACCTCCGCCACAACCGACATCGAGCACCTTTTTGCCAAATAAACCGCCAGCACGCTCGGCAATATAGCCCAGACGCAGCGGGTTAATGCGGTGCAGTGGTTTGAACTCGCCTTCCAGATCCCACCAGCGGGAGGCGACGGCTTCAAATTTAGCGATCTCTTCGTGGTCTACGTTATGGTTTACCGGCGATTTTTCGGCATTCATTGGCACTTCTACTCCGTAATTGGCAAGGCAATCGAGTATATCAGGCATTGGATGTGAATAAAGCGTATTGGTTTACCTCAATCTGCGCGGCTGTGTTATAATTTGCGACCTTTGAATCCGGGATACAGTAGAGGGATAGCGGTTAGATGAGCGACCTTGCGAGAGAAATTACACCGGTCAACATTGAGGAAGAGCTGAAGAGCTCCTATCTGGATTATGCGATGTCGGTCATTGTTGGCCGTGCGCTGCCAGATGTCCGAGATGGCCTGAAGCCGGTACACCGTCGCGTACTTTACGCCATGAACGTACTAGGCAATGACTGGAACAAAGCCTATAAAAAATCTGCCCGTGTCGTTGGTGACGTAATCGGTAAATACCATCCCCATGGTGACTCGGCGGTCTATGACACGATCGTCCGCATGGCGCAGCCATTCTCGCTGCGTTATATGCTGGTAGACGGTCAGGGTAACTTCGGTTCTATCGACGGCGACTCTGCGGCGGCAATGCGTTATACGGAAATCCGTCTGGCGAAAATTGCCCATGAACTGATGGCCGATCTCGAAAAAGAGACGGTCGATTTCGTTGATAACTATGACGGCACGGAAAAAATTCCTGACGTCATGCCGACCAAAATTCCTAACCTGCTGGTGAACGGTTCTTCCGGTATCGCCGTAGGTATGGCAACCAACATCCCGCCGCACAACCTGACGGAAGTCATCAATGGTTGTCTGGCGTATATCGATGATGAAGACATCAGCATTGAAGGGCTGATGGAACACATCCCGGGTCCGGACTTCCCGACGGCGGCAATCATTAACGGTCGCCGCGGTATTGAAGAAGCTTACCGTACCGGTCGCGGCAAGGTGTATATCCGCGCTCGCGCAGAAGTGGAAGTTGACGCCAAAACCGGGCGTGAAACCATTATCGTCCACGAAATTCCGTATCAGGTGAACAAAGCGCGCCTGATCGAGAAGATTGCGGAACTGGTAAAAGAAAAACGCGTGGAAGGCATCAGCGCGCTGCGTGACGAGTCTGACAAAGACGGCATGCGCATCGTGATTGAAGTGAAACGCGATGCGGTCGGTGAAGTGGTGCTCAACAACCTCTACTCCCAGACCCAGTTGCAGGTTTCTTTCGGTATCAACATGGTGGCATTGCACCATGGTCAGCCGAAGATCATGAACCTGAAAGACATCATCGCGGCGTTTGTTCGTCACCGCCGCGAAGTGGTGACCCGTCGTACCATTTTCGAACTGCGTAAAGCTCGCGACCGTGCGCATATCCTTGAAGCATTGGCCGTGGCGCTGGCAAACATCGACCCGATCATCGAACTGATCCGTCATGCGCCTACCCCTGCAGAAGCGAAAACCGCGCTGGTTGCTAATCCGTGGCAGCTGGGCAACGTTGCCGCGATGCTGGAACGTGCTGGCGACGATGCTGCGCGTCCGGAATGGCTGGAGCCAGAGTTCGGCGTGCGCGATGGTCTGTACTATCTGACCGAACAGCAAGCCCAGGCGATTCTGGATCTGCGTTTGCAGAAACTGACTGGCCTTGAGCACGAAAAACTGCTCGACGAATACAAAGAGCTGCTGGATCAGATCGCGGAACTGCTGCGTATTCTTGGCAGCGCCGATCGTCTGATGGAAGTGATCCGCGAAGAGCTGGAGCTGGTTCGTGAACAGTTCGGTGACAAACGTCGTACTGAAATCACCGCCAACAGCGCAGACATCAACCTGGAAGATCTGATCACCCAGGAAGATGTCGTCGTCACGCTCTCTCACCAGGGCTACGTGAAGTATCAGCCGCTTTCTGAATACGAAGCGCAGCGTCGTGGCGGGAAAGGTAAATCTGCCGCACGTATTAAAGAAGAAGACTTTATCGACCGACTGCTGGTGGCGAACACCCACGACCATATCCTGTGCTTCTCCAGCCGCGGTCGCGTCTATTCGATGAAAGTTTACCAGTTGCCGGAAGCCTCTCGTGGCGCGCGCGGTCGTCCGATCGTCAACCTGCTGCCGCTGGAGCAGGACGAACGTATCACCGCGATCCTGCCGGTGACCGAGTTTGAAGAAGGCGTGAAAGTCTTCATGGCGACCGCTAACGGTACTGTGAAGAAAACCGTCCTCACCGAGTTCAACCGTCTGCGTACCGCCGGTAAAGTGGCGATCAAACTGGTTGAAGGCGATGAGCTGATCGGCGTTGACCTGACCAGTGGCGAAGATGAAGTAATGCTGTTCTCCGCCGAAGGTAAAGTGGTGCGCTTTAAAGAGTCTTCTGTCCGTGCGATGGGCTGCAACACTACCGGTGTTCGCGGTATTCGTTTAGGCGAAGGCGATAAAGTCGTCTCTCTAATCGTGCCGCGTGGCGATGGCGCAATCCTCACCGCAACGCAGAACGGTTACGGTAAACGTACCGCGGTGGCGGAATACCCAACTAAGTCGCGTGCGACGAAAGGGGTTATCTCCATCAAGGTTACCGAACGTAACGGTTTAGTGGTTGGCGCGGTGCAGGTAGATGACTGCGACCAGATCATGATGATCACCGATGCTGGTACGCTGGTACGTACTCGCGTTTCGGAAATCAGCATCGTGGGCCGTAACACCCAGGGCGTGATCCTCATCCGTACAGCGGAAGATGAAAACGTAGTGGGTCTGCAGCGTGTTGCTGAACCGGTTGACGAAGAAGATCTGGATACCATCGACGGCAGTGCCGCGGAAGGGGACGATGAAATCGCTCCGGAAGTGGACGTTGACGACGAACCGGAAGAAGAATAATTTCATCGCTTCATGACAGAAGGGAGTAAACATCCCTTCTTCGAAATGAAAAGTCCAGGCTGCAAAGTCTGGGCTTTTGTCGTATTAGGGCGCGCTAAAGGGCGAGTCCGTTCGTCAAAAATGACGGTTATACACAAGGAATGTGGCAATGAGCGGTGAAAAAAAGGCGAAAGGCTGGCAGTTTTATGGTCTTGTAGGTGTCAGTGTTGTTGCGCTCCTTTCCGCGGGCGTCTGGGCATTGCAATACACTGGCAGCGGTCCAGAAAAAACGTTGTCGCCGCTGGTAGTGCACAATAATTTGCAAATCGATCTCAATGAGCCTGACCTCTTTCTCGATAGCGACTCTCTAAGCCAGCTTCCCAAAGATCTCCTTACTATTCCTTTTCTCCACGATGTCCTGAGTGAAGATTTCGTTTTCTATTATCAGAATCATGCCGATCGTCTGGGCATTGAAGGCAGTATTCGCCGCATTGTCTATGAACACGATCTCACGCTGAAAGATAAGCTCTTTTCGTCGCTCTTAGACCAGCCCGCGCAGGCGGCACTGTGGCACGATAAACAAGGCCATCTTTCACATTATATGGTGCTTATCCAGCGTAGTGGCTTGAGCAAGTTGCTGGAGCCATTGCTGTTTGCTGCTACCAGCGACAGCCAATTAAGCAAGACGGATATCAGTAGTATTAAGCTAAATAGTGAAACCATCCCTGTTTATCAGTTGCGCTATAACGGCAATAACGCCCTGATGTTCGCGACATATCAGGACAACATGCTGGTGTTTTCCAGCACGGATATGTTGTTTAAAGATGACCAGCAGGATACCGAAGCCACGGCGATCGCAAGTGATTTGTTGAGCGGTAAAAAACGTTGGCAAGCCAGCTTCGGTCTGGAAGAGCGTGCTGCCGAAAAAACGCCAGTACGCCAGCGCATCGTGGTCAGTGCAAATTTGCTGGGTTTTGGCTACCAGCGATTAATGCCTTCTTTTGCTGGCGTACGCTTCGAAATGAGCAACGACGGCTGGCATAGCTTTCTGGCGTTAAATGATGAATCCGCTAGCGTGGATGCCAGTTTCGATTTTACGCCGGTATGGAGCAGTATGCCTGCCGGGGCAAGCTTCTGCGTGGCAGTGCCTTACTCGCACGGTATTGCTGAAGAGATGCTCTCACAAATCGCTCAGGAAAACGACAAGTTGAATGGGGCATTAGATGGTGCCGCCGGGCTGTGCTGGTATGAGGATTCAAAACTGCAAACCCCGCTGTTTGTTGGTCAGTTTGATGGCACTGACGAACAGGCGCCATTGCCAGGGAAACTGTTTACCCAAAATATTGGTGCTCGTGAAAGCAAAGCGCCAGAAGGCGTATTACCGGTAACTCAAACTCAGCAGGGCGAAGCGCAAATCTGGCGTCGCGAAGTGAGTTCCCGATACGGTCAGTATCCGAAAGCGCAGGCGGCGCAACCAGATCAATTAATGTCGGATTATTTTTTCCGCGTGTCGCTGGCGATGCAAAACAAAACGCTGCTTTTCTCCCTCGATGACACGCTGGTTAATAACGCGCTGCAAACACTGAATAAAACCCGCCCGGCAATGGTGGATGTGATACCCACTGATGGTGTCGTTCCGCTCTATATCAATCCACAAGGAATGGCGAAACTGCTGCGTAACGAAACGCTGACTAGTCTGCCGAAGAATCTCGAACCGGTTTTTTATAACGCCGCACAAACTTTATTAATGCCGAAACTGGACGCTTTATCGCAACAGCCTCGTTATGTCATGAAGCTGGACCAGATGAAACCGGGCGCCGCCTGGCAATGGTTACCAATCAACTGGCAGCCATTATGAGGCGTGGACTGCTGGCACTGATTTGCTGGCTGTGTTGTTTTGTTGCTCATAGCGAAATGCTGAATGTCGAACAATCGGGACTATTTCGTGCCTGGTTTGTGCGCATTGCGCAGGAACAGCTACGCCAGGGGCCAAGTCCACGTTGGTATCAGCAGGATTGCGCAGGCCTGGTGCGCTTTGCAGCGAACGAGTCGCTGAAAGTTCACGATAGCAAATGGCTAAAAAGTAACGGTCTGTCAAACCAGTATCTACCGCCAGAAATGACGCTAACACCTGAGCAACGACAACTGGCACAAAACTGGAACCAGGGGAACGGGAAAACCGGACCCTATGTGACCGCGATTAATTTGATTCAGTACAACAGCCAGTTTATTGGCCAGGACATAAACCAGGCACTGCCTGGCGATATGATTTTTTTCGATCAGGGCGATGCCCAGCACTTAATGGTCTGGATGGGGCGTTACGTCATCTACCACACCGGAAGCGCCACGAAAACTGACAACGGAATGCGCGCAGTCAGTCTGCAACAACTTATGACATGGAAGGACACCCGATGGATACCCAACGATTCCAATCCCAATTTCATTGGCATTTATCGTTTAAATTTTCTGGCGCAATAGCGGCCTGCCTGTGCCTGTCTCTTGTGGGGGCGGGGCTTGTTAATGCTGACGATTCGCTTCCTTCCAGCAACTATGCGCCGCCAGCCGGGGGAACGTTCTTTTTGCTCGCTGACAGCAGTTTTAGCAGCAGCGAAGAGGCGAAAGTGCGGCTGGAAGCGCCGGGGCGCGATTATCAACGTTATCAGATGGAAGAGTACGGCGGCGTGGATGTTCGCCTGTATCGTATTCCTGATCCGATGGCATTTCTGCGTCAGCAGAAAAACCTGCACCGCATTGTAGTACAACCGCAGTATCTGGGTGACGGTCTGAACAATACGCTAACCTGGCTGTGGGATAACTGGTACGGCAAATCTCGCCGTGTCATGCAGCGTTCTTTCTCTTATCAGTCACGGCAGAATGTGACCCAGGCATTACCGGAATTGCAGCTCGGCAATGCCATCATCAAACCTTCCCGTTATGTACAAAACAGCCAGTTTTCACCGCTGAAGAAATATCCACTGGTGGAACAGTTCCGTTATCCACTATGGCAGGCAAAACCGGTTGAGCCGCAGCAAGGGGTAAAACTGGAAGGCGCATCCAGTAACTTCATCTCGCCGCAGCCTGGCAACATTTATATTCCTCTCGGCAAACAAGAGCCGGGGCTGTATCTCGTCGAAGCGATGGTGGGTGGTTATCGGGCAACAACGGTGGTGTTTGTCTCCAATACCGTGGCGTTGAGTAAAGTGTCGGGTAACGAGCTTCTGGTGTGGACCGCTGGCAAAAAGCAGGGGGAAGCGAAGCCTGGATCAGAAATCCTGTGGACTGACGGTCTTGGCGTGATGACCCGAGGCGTCACCAATGACAGCGGCACCTTGCAGTTACAACATATATCGCCTGAACGTTCATACATTCTGGGTAAAGATGCTGAAGGCGGCGTTTTTGTCTCCGAGAACTTCTTCTACGAAAGCGAAATCTACAATACCCGCTTGTATATCTTTACCGATCGCCCTCTATACCGCGCAGGCGACCGTGTTGATGTCAAAGTGATGGGCCGCGAGTTCCACGACCCGCTGCATTCATCCCCTATCGTCAGCGCACCGGCGAAGCTTTCAGTGCTGGACGCCAACGGTAGCCTGTTGCAAACCGTCGATGTCACGCTTGATGCGCGCAATGGCGGGCAGGGGAGTTTCCGCTTGCCAGAAAATGCCGTTGCCGGAGGTTATGAGTTACGCCTGGCTTACCGCAAGCAGGTCTATAGCAGCAGTTTTCGCGTGGCAAACTACATCAAACCACATTTCGAAATTGGTTTAGCTCTCGACAGAAAAGAGTTCAAAACTGGCGAAGCGGTCAGCGGCAAACTGCAACTGCTCTACCCGGATGGCGAGCCGGTAAAAAATGCCCGCGTGCAGTTAAGTTTGCGCGCTCAACAACTTTCGATGGTCGGTAACGATTTGCGTTATGCCGGGCGCTTCCCTGTGTCGCTTGAAGGCAGTGAAACAGTTTCAGACGCCAGCGGTCATGTGGCGTTAAATCTTCCCGCAGCAGATAAACCGAGCCGCTATTTACTGACTGTCTCTGCCAGCGACGGCGCGGCATATCGTGTTACCACAACCAAAGAGATCCTCATTGAACGCGGCCTGGCGCATTACTCTCTAAGCACCGCCGCACAATACAGTAATAGCGGCGAGTCGGTTGTGTTCCGTTATACCGCGCTGGAATCTTCAAAACAGGTTCCTGTTACGTATGAATGGTTGCGTCTCGAAGACCGCACGAGCCATAGCGGAGAGCTACCGTCAGGCGGTAAATCCTTCACCGTTAATTTCGAAAAACCTGGCAACTACAATCTGACATTGCGCGATAAAGACGGCTTAATTCTCGCCGGGTTAAGCCATGCCGTCAGCGGTAAGGGCAGCACGGCGCATACTGGTACGGTAGATATCGTGGCGGATAAAACGCTGTACCAGCCAGGCGAAACCGCGAAGATGCTGATTACCTTCCCGGAGCCAATTGATGAAGCGTTATTGACGCTGGAACGCGATCGCGTGGAACAGCAGTCGCTGCTATCGCATCCGGCAAACTGGCTGACGCTACAACGCTTAAACGATACCCAGTATGAAGCCCGCGTTCCGGTGAGCAATACCTTTGCGCCTAACATCACTTTTTCGGTGCTGTATACCCGTAATGGTCAGTACAGTTTTCAGAACGCCGGGATCAAAGTTGCCGTTCCTCAGCTGGATATCCGGGTGAAAACGGACAAAACCCATTACCAGCCAGGTGAACTGGTCAATGTCGAATTAACCTCGTCGCTGAAAGGTAAACCTGTTTCTGCGCAGCTAACGGTTGGTGTGGTCGATGAAATGATCTACGCGCTGCAACCGGAAATCGCGCCGAATATCGGCAAATTTTTCTATCCGCTGGGGCGTAACAATGTACGCACCAGTTCCAGTCTGTCATTTATCAGCTACGACCAGGCGCTCTCCAGCGAGCCGGTTGCGCCTGGCGCGACTAACCGCAGCGAGCGGCGAGTAAAAATGCTTGAACGTCCACGGCGTGAAGAGGTGGATACCGCGGCATGGATACCGTCGCTAACCACGGATAAACAAGGCAAAGCGTACTTTACATTCCTGATGCCGGATTCGTTAACGCGCTGGCGCATTACCGCTCGAGGGATGAACGGCGACGGACTGGTCGGGCAGGGGCGTGCTTATCTGCGTTCGGAAAAAAATCTCTACATGAAGTGGAGTATGCCAACGGTCTATCGCCTTGGCGACAAACCAGCGGCAGGGCTGTTTATCTTCAGTCAGCAGGATAACGAACCGGTAGAGCTGGTGAGTAAATTTGCGGGCGACGAGATGCGCCAGACGCTGACACTGCATAAGGGGGCGAACTATATTTCGCTGGCGCAGAACATTCAGCAATCTGGCTTGTTAAGCGCAGAACTGCAACAAAATGGGCAAGTGCAGGACAGCATTAGCACAAAACTGTCTTTTGTTGATAACAGCTGGCCCGTTGAACAGCAGAAAAACGTCATGCTCGGCGGTGGCGATAACGCGCTGATGTTGCCCGAGCAGGCGAGCAATATCCGGCTGCAAAGTAGCGAAACGCCGCAGGAGATTTTCCGCAACAATCTTGATGCGTTAATAGAGGAACCCTGGGGGGGCGTGATCAACACCGGTAGCCGTCTGATCCCGCTCAGTCTTGCCTGGCGTTCGCTTGCCGATCATCAAAGTGCCGCCGCTAAAGACATTCGTCAGATGATTCAGGATAACCGTCTGCGGCTGATGCAACTGGCGGGGCCAGGAGCGCGCTTTACCTGGTGGGGTGAAGATGGCAATGGCGATGCATTCCTCACGGCATGGGCATGGTACGCCGACTGGCAGGCCAGCCAGGCGCTCGGCGTAACGCAACAACCGGAATACTGGCAACATATGCTCGACAGCTACGCGGAGCAGGCGGATAACATGCCGTTATTGCATCGGGCGCTGGTGCTGGCGTGGGCGCAGGAGATGAATCTGCCGTGCAAAACGTTGTTGAAAGGGTTGGATGAAGTTATCGCCCGGCGCGGAACTAAAACAGAAGATTTCTCTGAGGAAGACACCAGCGATATCAATGACAGTTTGATCCTCGATACACCGGAATCTCCGCTGGCAGATGCGGTGGCAAACGTCTTAACCATGACGTTGCTGAAAAAAGCGCAGTTGAAGTCCACTGTGATGCCACAGGTTCAGCAATATGCGTGGGATAAAGCGGCAAACAGCAATCAGCCGCTGGCGCACACGGTTGTGCTGCTCAATAGCGGTGGCGACACCACCCAGGCAGCCGCTATTTTAAGTGGTTTGACCGCTGAGCAATCCACTATTGAGCGCGCGCTGGCCATGAACTGGCTGGCGAAATATATGGCGACGATGCCTCCAGTTGTGTTGCCTGCGCCTGCGGGCGCATGGGCCAAACATAAGTTAACCGGAGGGGGCGAATACTGGCGTTGGGTGGGGCAGGGCGTGCCGGAAATTCTCTCTTTGGGTGACGAATTACCGCCGCAAAACGTGCAGGTCCGCTGGCGTGAACCGGCAAAAACGGCTCAACAAAGTAATATTCCGGTGACCGTTGAACGCCAGTTGTATCGGCTTATCCCCGGTGATGAAGACATGAGTTTTACGTTGCAGCCGGTGACCAGCAATGAGATTAACAGCGATGCGCTGTATCTCGATGAAATCACCCTTACTAACGAGCAGAATGCATCTCTGCGCTACGGTCAGGTAGAAGTCCCACTGCCGCCGGGAGCCGATGTTGAACGGACAACGTGGGGCATTTTGGTCAATAAACCCAACGCCGCGAAACAGCAGGGGCAATCGCTGGAAAAAGCGCGTAATGAAATGGGCGAACTGGCCTATATGGTGCCGGTGAAAGAGCTGACGGGAACGGTCACTTTCCGCCATCTGCTGCGCTTCTCACAAAAAGGGCAATTCGTTCTGCCGCCTGCTCGCTATGTGCGTTCCTATGCACCTGCGCAGCAAAGTGTTGCGGCAGGGAGAGAATGGACCGGGATGCAGGTGAAATAAGTGAACTGGCGCAGAATCGTTTGGCTATTAACGCTGGTTACCCTGCCGACGTTTGCACAGGAGACGCCGTTACAACTGGCGCTGCGGGGCGCGCAGCATGACCAACTGTATCAGTTATCGTCGGCAGGCGTGACAAATGTCTCGACGTTACCTGACACGCTCACCACGCCGTTAGGGAGTTTGTGGAAACTGTATGTTTACGCCTGGCTGGAGGATACCCATCAACCGGAGCAGCCCTACCAGTGTCGCGGAAACTCCCCGGAAGAGGTTTATTGTTGCCAGGCGGGGGAGAGCATAACGCGCGATACCGCGCTGGTACGCTCCTGTGGACTCTATTTTGCACCGCAGCGGTTGCACATTAGTGCAGATGTATGGGGGCAATACTGGCAACCGCGTCAGGCTCCGGCGTGGTTAGCATCTCTTTCTACGCTGAAACCAGAAACGTCGGTAACCGTTACATCGCTGCTTGATTCATTAGCGACGTTACCCGCGCAAAACAAAGCTCAGGAAGTCTTACTGGATGTGGTGCTGGACGAGGCGAAAATCGGAGTCGCATCCATGCTCGGTAGCCGGGTACGGGTGAAAACCTGGAGCTGGTTTGCCGATGATAAACAGGAAATCCGCCAGGGTGGTTTTGCCGGATGGTTAACTGATGGCACGCCGCTGTGGGTTGCAGGTGGCGGCACCAGCAAAACGGTACTAACCCGTTATGCGACGGTACTTAATCAGGTTTTGCCTGTGCCGACGCAAGTTGCCAGCGGGCAATGTGTACTGGTGGATCTGTTTGCTCGCTATCCGTTGAAAAAAGTCACTGAGGAAAAGAGCACGACGGCAGTAAAACCTGGTGTGCTCAATGGGCGTTATCGTGTGACGTTCGCCAATGGTAACCACATTACGTTTGTTAGCCGTGGTGAGACGACGTTACTTACGGAGAAGGGCAAACTGAAATTACAGTCGCATCTCGATCGTGAAGAGTATGTTGCCAGAGTTCTGGATCGCGAAGCGAAAAGCACGCCTCCTGAAGCAGCGAAAGCCATGACCGTGGCGATTCGCACGTTTTTACAGCAAAATGCCGATCGGGAAGGCGATTGCCTGACCATCCCGGACAGCAGCGCCACGCAGCGTGTTTCTGCTTCGCCAGCTACCACGGGGGCGCGAACGATGACCGCCTGGACGCAGGATCTCATCTATGCGGGCGATCCGGTTCATTATCACGGCAGCCGTGCTGCCGAAGGCACGTTGTCCTGGCGTAAAGCCACGGCCCAGGCAGGGCAGGGAGAGCGTTACGACCAGATACTGGCGTTTGCTTATCCCGATAACAGCCTTAGTCGCTGGGGAGCTCCACGCTCCACTTGCCAGATTTTGCCAAAAGCGAAAGCCTGGCTGGCGAAAAAAATGCCCCAGTGGCGACGCGTGTTACAAGGCGAGACGGGCTACAACGAACCAGATGTGTTTGCGGTTTGCCGTTTAGCCTCGGGATTCCCCTTTACCGATCGGCAGCAGAAACGGCTGTTTATTCGTAACTTCTTTACGCTTCAGGATCGTCTTGATTTAACCCATGAGTATCTTCACCTGGCCTTTGATGGTTATCCCACCGGGCTTGATGAGAACTATATCGAAACGCTGACCCGACAATTATTAATGGACTAATGCTATGCGAAAGATTTTTCTTCCGTTGTTACTGGTGGCGCTTTCGCCTGTCGCTCACAGTGAAGGTGTGCAGGAAGTCGAGATTGATGCACCGCTCTCTGGCTGGCATCCGGCAGATGGCGAAGATGCCAGTTTTTCACAGTCGATCAATTACCCCGCGTCATCTGTCAACATGGCTGATGATCAAAATATCTCTGCGCAAATCCGCGGCAAAATAAAAAATTATGCTGCGGCGGGTAAAGTCCAGCAGGGGCGACTGGTGGTCAACGGTGCCAGTATGCCGCAGAGAATTGAATCCGATGGTTCATTTGCACGCCCTTATATTTTCACGGAAGGCAGTAACAGCGTGCAGGTCATCAGCCCCGATGGGCAAAGCCGACAAAAAATGCAGTTTTACTCAACGCCGGGCGCTGGAGCAATTCGCGCGCGTTTACGGCTGGTTCTCTCGTGGGATACGGACAATACTGACCTCGATCTTCATGTCGTTACGCCTGATGGTGAACATGCCTGGTACGGTAACACGGTGCTGAAAAACAGTGGTGCACTGGATATGGATGTCACGACGGGGTACGGACCCGAGATTTTCGCCATGCCAGCGCCAGTTCACGGGTGCTATCAGGTGTATATCAACTACTTTGGCGGACGCAGTGAAACGGAATTGACGACCGCCCAACTGACACTGATTACCGATGAAGGATCGGTCAATGAGAAACAGGAAACATTTATTGTACCGATGCGTAATGCAGGTGAACTAACGCTGGTGAAAAGTTTTGACTGGTGAGTAATGGGGTTACCTTCGCTGTCGATGTTCAAGAAAACGCCCGATAACTTTCGCTATCGGGCGTTTTTGTTCGTTAATTCAACCGTTCAATCACCATGGCAATTCCCTGGCCGCCACCAATGCACAGTGTTGCCAGCCCCAGCGTTTTATCGCGTGCCTGCATTGCATGTAATAGTGTGACCAGAATACGAGCACCACTGGCACCGATAGGATGCCCCAGCGCGATGGCCCCGCCGTTGACATTCACTTTCTCAGGATCAAAGCCCAGGGTTTTCCCAACGGCAAGGAACTGCGCGGCAAATGCTTCATTAGCTTCGATGAGATCAATGTCTGCCAGTTGTAGCCCCGCCAGTTGTAACGCTTTTTGCGTGGCAGGTACTGGCCCCATACCCATCAATGCGGGGGGCACGCCACCGCTGGCATAACTTTTAATGCGAGCCAGGGGGGTAAGGCCTGCTGCCAGCGCCGCAGATTCTTCCATAATCACCAGAGCGGCAGCACCGTCGTTAATACCAGACGCGTTCCCGGCGGTGACTGTTCCTGCTTTATCGAAGGCCGGGCGCAATGCGCCTAACGCTTCAGCCGTAGAATCCACTTTCGGGAATTCGTCTTGACTGAAGACGAGGGTTTTCTTCCGGGTGACAACATTAACCGGGACGATTTCGGCTGTAAAAGCACCGGACTCAATTGCGGCTGCAGCTTTACGCTGTGAATGTAGCGCCAGTTCATCCTGCATTTCACGGGTAATTCCGTACTCTTTAGCCACGTTTTCGGCGGTAATCCCCATATGATAACCATGGGTGGCGCACATCAGGCCATCGCGCAGGATTACGTCATAAACCTGCCCGTTTCCCAGACGATAACCAGAGCGTGCTTTTGCATCGAGTAAGTAGGGCGCTAAACTCATATTTTCCATACCCCCCGCCACAATGCTCTGTGCCTGACCTGCCTGAATCGCCTGTGCAGCAAGCGCCACGCTTTTCAGACCTGAACCGCACACTTTGTTGACCGTGAATCCGCACACCGTTTCAGCTAGTCCGCTTTTTAGCAGCGCCTGACGTGCCGGATTTTGCCCCAGCCCGGCTTGCAACACGTTACCCATAATCACTTCATCAACGTGTTGTGAATCGATTTTTGCGCGTTCTATAGCGGCCTGGATCACCGTTGCCCCCAGGTCGATGGCGCTGGTGGAGGCGAGTGAACCGTTAAAGCTACCGATGGCAGTACGTACCGCACTGACGATGACACAATTTTTCATTTTTCTTCCTTTTATAAAGTTGCCGTCAGAACAGCGTTAAACCAATAACGAAAATGACGCCGGAGAAGAGCAGGGCAGTGATGCAATAGCCCATGATGTCGCGGACACCGAGTCCGGCTATTGCCAGTGCAGGTAGCGCCCAGAACGGTTGTGCCATGTTCATCCACTGTTCACCGTAAGCTATCGCCATTACTGATTTACCCAGATCGGCCCCTAGCGCCTGCGCGGCAGGAAGGACGAATGGCCCCTGAATAACCCAGTGTCCACCGCCAGAAGGCACGGCGAAGTTAATTAGCGCAGAGCTAAAAAAGGTCATCAGCGGGAAGGTATCTTTGTTGGCGACATTGATGAAAAATTCGGTGATCAGGCCACCGAGGCCGGAGTGTTCCATCATTAACTGGATCCCGGCATAGAAGGGGAATTGCACCAGAATCCCGGCGGTACTGCGCGCAGCCGCACTTACCGCCCGCATATAGGCCATTGGCGTTTTATGCAACAACAGACCGGCAATCATAAACATCAGGTTGACGGTGTTGATGGTGATGTTGAATCCCTTCTCGGAGAAGTACAGCACCAGATAAGCAATGCCCAGAGCACCAATAATCAACGCCAGGATGCGACTTTCTTCCAGTTTCTCTGAAGGTGGGGCGTCTGCAGGGAGCTTCTTCTGGAAATCCGCTTCTTCCAACAACAGCTTCGGATCGATACTCACCACGTCGGAAGGCTTAGGCGTCATCATGCGGGTGATAAACGGCATCACCACAATCAGGGCCAGGGTGATAAAGATGTTGTAGCCAGTAAACAGGGTATCGCTGACCGGAATTAACCCTGCGACGTGCTCAACGGGATTCCCCGGTGTTGCTGCCAGTAGCGGCATTGAGCCGGAAAAACCACCGCCCCAGGTGAGAAAGCCGATATACGCGCAAGCGATCAACAACGGATAGTCGGAGCCTGGTACCCGACGTGCAACTTCGCGAGCAAACATTGCGCCAACCACCAGACCGAATCCCCAGTTGATTACGCAGGCGACGGAACCAAAAAAGGTGACTAACATGACCCCTTGGGTAGGCGTTTTGGCTGCTGACGCCGCAGTACGTAACAAACTTTTCACCGGACCAGAACTGGCGAGTGCATGTCCGGTCACGATGATGAGCGCCATCTGCATCCCGAATGCCAGCAGATTCCAGAAGCCGTCACCCCATAGTTTCACCATGCTGAGAGGGGTTTGTGGCGTTAACCAGAGAGCTACGGCAAAGGTGATTAATGTCAGTAGCATGGCGAAGATCAGGGGATCGGGAAGCCAGCGACTGACAAAGCGCGTCATAAAACGCGAGATGCGACCGATCATAGCGCCCCCTGTGGGAGCAAAAGATCATCAGCGACGGCGAACTGCGCTTCAGTTTTGGCACGCACAGTTTCTAAATCACAACCTTCGGCAATTTCAGTGAGCCACATCTTGCCATCGATAAAGCGGAACACCGCCAGTTCTGTCACCAGCATATGAACTGCGTGAAGCGCGGTTAGCGGCATGGTGCATTGACGTAAAATTTTTGCTGAACCATCTTTGGCGCAATGTTCCATGGCAATGATCACTTTGCGCGACCCGGTCACCAGATCCATCGCACCACCCATACCAGGCACCATTTTTCCTGGCACGACCCAGTTGGCGAGATTGCCTTGTTCATCGACCTGTAAGCCACCGAGTACACAGGCATCAATATGACCACCACGAATCAGCGCAAATGACATCGCGCTGTCGAACATCGCCGCGCCGGGTAAAACGCCACACGGCTGTCCGCCTGCGTTCACCAGATCGGGATGTGCTGTCGTGACCGGGCCTAAACCGAGGAAGCCGTTTTCCGATTGCAGAGTGATATGAATACCCTCCGGTAAATAATTGGCGACCATTGTGGGTAAACCGATCCCTAAGTTAACGATGTCACCATCACAAAGTTCCTGCGCCACGCGGCGCGCAATACGTTGTTTCGCGTCCATTATTTGCTCTCCTGTGGAATGATGATGTGGTCGATAACAGCGCCGGGGGTGATAATGTGGTCAGGTTGCAATTCGCCGGTGTCGACCAGTTCGTCGGGTTCCACCAGCGTGATGTCTGCTGCGAGAGCAATCAGGGGGTTAAAGTTGCGGGCGCTGAGTTGGTAGGTGAGGTTTCCGAGTGCGTCGCAACGGTGGGCGCGGATCAACGCCAGGTCTGCCCGCAATGGACGTTCAAGCAACCAGGTTTTGCCATCGAGGGTGAGCGTTTGTTTGCCTTCTTCGACGACGGTGCCGACACCGGTTGGGGTGAGAAAACCACCAAGTCCGGCACCGCCACAGCGAATTTGCTCAATCAATGTACCTTGCGGTACGAGAACGACCTCCATTTCGCCAGAAATCATGCGCCGTCCGGTTTCCGGGTTAGTGCCAATATGTGAAGCGATGACTTTGCTGACCCGACCGTTGACAATCAGCGGGCCAGTACCAGTATCAATAAATGCCGTGTCATTGGCGATTAAGGTCAGATCCCTGACACCGGATTCCAGTAATGCCTCAACGAGGCGGGGAGGCGTGCCAATTCCCATAAAACCGCCAACCATAATGGTCATGCCATCACGAAAGAAGCTGGCGGCGTCCTCTATGCTCATCAATTTTGTTTTCATTTTTTATCCCTCTTGAATACACCGTTGTGGGTACACAGAAGGCATAGCAAGGGGAGTGCCAGAATGAAATTATGCGAAATAATTTCTAATAGATTGAAAATATTGAAATAAAAAGGAGGGTGGTGGTGAGGGGATATTGCACTGCTATGCAGGATTTTGCGCACTGTGCAAATTTCTGCATAGCAGTTTTTGTCTTACGCACCGGCTGGATCAATGCCGTATTCTTGCAGTTTGTACATTAAGGCACGGCGACTGATACCGAGCATCAGCGCGGTGCGAGTACGGTTTCCTTCTTGTTGCTCCAGCACTTCAATAATAATCCGTTTCTCTTCGCGCTTAATTTCTTCTTTGAGATTGCGCTCGCCCGGTGGCGTGCTTTTCACATCGTGATTCATACAGACAGGCTGGCGAAATTGTGGTGGTAGATCTTCTGCAAAAATCACCGGCCCCGAGTTCATTACCACGGCGCGTTCAATGACGTTAGAAAGCTCACGGATATTGCCAGGCCACGACCAGGCGGTAAGCAATGACATTGCGCTGGGGTCGATTTCGATAATATCGCGTTGGTTTTCGCTACTGAATTTTTGCAAAAAATGATTGGCTAAGAGGGAAATGTCTTCTCGTCTCTCGCGAAGTGGCGGCAACATTAAATGAATCACGTTGAGTCGATAAAAGAGATCTTCACGGAAAGTTCCTTCTTTTACCATCGCGTCCAGGTTGCGATTGGTAGCGGCAATGATGCGAATATCGACTTTGATGGTTTGATGGCCGCCTATGCGTTCAAATTCCCTCTCCTGCAAAATGCGCAACAATTTAGCCTGCAATACCAACGGCATTTCACCAATTTCATCAAGGAATAATGTGCCGCTGTCGGCACGCTCAAACAGTCCCTGGCGCAGGGTCAGTGCACCGGTAAATGCGCCTTTTTCATGACCAAAAAGTTCGCTTTCCAGCAGGGATTCTGGTAGCGCGGCACAGTTAATTTTAATAAATGGCCCATTGGCGCGGCGGGAGTTGTAATGGATCGCCCGGGCAATCAGCTCCTTACCAGTACCGCTTTCGCCACTGACTAACACGCTGGCCTGCGAGAGGGCAATTTTTGCCGTGTCTTTGCAGATCGCCTTCATGACCGGGCTACTGGTTAATATATGGCCCCACTGCCAACTGGCACTTAGCGCTTGATGTAGCTGGCGAATCTCTTTTTTCATTGACTGCAACTGCAATGCGCGCTGCACGACCAGGTTCAGCTCATCCAGATCAAACGGTTTGATGACGTAATCAAATGCACCACTGCGTAAGGCTTCTACTGCCGTTTCGACTTCGGCATATGCGGTCATCAGGACAATGGGCGTGCGTGGATTATGACCACGCATCGCTTTTAACGCACTGATACCATCCATTTCCGGCATACGGATATCCATCAGCACCACGTCCGGTTGCACACGGGTGAACAGTGGCAATGCTTCATTGCCGTTACAGGCGCAATGAGTGTCATACCCCTGCAAAGAAAAAGCGGTGGATAGCATGCGACGCACATTCTCTTCGTCGTCAACAATCAGGATTCGGTAAACAGCATTCATAAGGGCAAATTTTCCTGCGGATCAATCGGTAAGATAAGGGTGAATGTGGCACCGCAGCCGGGCAGGCTGGCGACGCGAATATCGCCTTGGTGCGCATTAATAATTCGTTGGCTTAAGGCAAGGCCAAGTCCTGTGCCGGACGCTTTAGTGGTAAAGAAGGGATCAAAGATTTTTCTCTGTAGAGACAGCTCGATGCCGCAGCCGTTGTCTTCAATCGTGATCGCCTGCTGGTTGGCCGTATACATCCATGTGCGAATGCGGATTTCACCCCGTGCGGTGATAGCTTGCACGGCATTGATCAACATATTCAGGATTACCTGCTTGAGTAGTTCTCGATCTGCCACGATCGCAGTGAGTGAAGGATCAAGCTCTGTAATAAAGTCGATCCGTGCCTGTACGCCGGAGGTTTGGGCAAGAATCAGCGTCTCTTCGATCAGGGCATTGAGATACACTTGTTGCCACTGGCTTTTACGTGGGCGGGAAAAATCCAAAAGCTGCTGAATAACTTTATTAATGGAATCAATCTCATTCAGCACAATTGACAGATATTCCTGATGTTCTGGCTGAGGTGTCTGCTGGCGAATGATTTGCACGTAACCCCTGATGGCGGTGAGAGGATTGCGTACTTCATGCGCAACGCCTGCCATCAGTTCCCCAAGGGTGGCGAGTCTTTCTGTCTGCGCCAGTCGCCGTTGGCTTTCTTTACGTGCCGTCAGATCGGAGAAAATCACTAAAGCGCCAATCATGTCTCCATGTCCGTCATGGATTCGGCTGGTGGTGGCGCTGATTTCAATGGTTCGGTCGCGTCCGGGATAGCTGATTTCCAGCGCCATATGTTCGATACCATGCGCCAGCGTATCAAGAACCGGACTATAAAAATGGGTGTTGGCAAAGAGGGTGGCGTAAGGCTGGCCTACCAGTTCCTGACGTTTGTATCCGGTGATGGCTTCCGCTGCAGGATTCATGGTGATCACATCGCCTTGTCGGTCAATGGCAATCACTGCATCGGCGGCATTTTCAATAATCAGGTCATTGAGTGTTTTCGATTCACGAAGCGCGTCGGCAAGGTTATTCACACAACGGCTGATTTGCCCTAGTTCGCCAGGTAGCGGTGGCAATTGCGTCGGATTATTCTGCGCCAGCGTCGACAGACCCGCAGTGATGATATCGATGTTGGCGCTTAAACGGCGAGAAAAAAGCACGATCAACAGCAGGCTAATCAGCAGACCGGCAGAAAGGACAATGATTATCCGCACGTCCATTTTCCATGCCTGACGACGAATATCCTCCGTTAATTCATTCGCCCAGATATAACCAAGCACGATGCCCTGGCGTTCTATTGGGATCATGGAATTCATAATATCGCCGCGGACTTGCCTGCCGGAAAAGAGTTGTGGCGTGTTGGTTTGCATGACGATATTGCCGGGATGATCCGAGGTGATACTAATACCTACATTGCTTTGATAGAGTGCCGATGGGGCATAAGTGATAATTGCGTCCAGTTCTTTGTGGTAATAGCCAGCCCCGACACCGGGAAAAGCTTGGGTAATACGTTCGGTAATAGGAGCCAACTCATGATTCAGCGCCCGGATGCGTGCCTCACGAGGCAGATGTTGGTAAAGCGCAAAGCGTTCTTCCAGTGCGGCGTTCAGCAACTGCACAACCGCCGCTAATTTTTTCTCTTTTTCAGATAAGACCGCTGACCGACCCTCAGTTTCTACGATATAACCAATAGATAGCGTCGGAATGATGACCATCAGGATTGCCATCATAATGAGCTGGTTGCGCAGACGACGTGGGTACAACCACTTCAGAGAGTGCATGCTGGGTATCCAGGTTGTTTTTCAGGCAAACGACGATTATCAGGGGTTAAGGTAATGATTTCTCGGCGGTGTATCATATTCCAGAGAAGAGAGAACATTGCGGTGACACGCTTTTACCGCTACCTTAACCACACTCCATCGGTCACCTGAGGCGGAGCTTCGCCCCTTTGAAATACCTTGCTTCTTTTCGCACAACCCTGAAAGTCTCGCGCTACATGTTCAGAGCGCTGGCGTTATTGATCTGGCTATTGATTGCTTTTTCATCAGTGTTTTACATCGTCAACGCTTTACATCAACGAGAATCTGAGATTCGTCAGGAATTTAATCTGAGCTCCGATCAGGCCCAGCGGTTTATTCAGCGCACCTCTGATGTCATGAAAGAGCTGAAGTACATTGCTGAAAATCGCTTATCCGTGGAAAACGGCGTGCTTTCTCCGCGTGGGCGTGAAACGCAAGCGGATGTGCCGGTTTTCGAACCGTTGTTTGCTGATTCCGATTGTTCCGCAATGAGCAACACCTGGCGAGGCTCCCTGGAGTCACTGGCGTGGTTTATGCGCTACTGGCGCGATAACTTCTCTGCGGCTTACGATCTCAACCGTGTGTTTTTAATCGGCAGCGATAACCTCTGTATGGCTAACTTTGGCCTGCGTGATATGCCCGTCGAACGTGACACCGCTCTGAAAGCCTTGCATGAACGCATTAACAAATATCGTAACGCGCCACAGGATGACAGTGGCAGTAACCTTTTCTGGATCAGTGAAGGGCCGCGTCCTGGGGTGGGATATTTCTACGCGCTGACGCCGGTTTATCTGGCAAACCGTTTGCAAGCGCTTTTAGGCGTAGAACAGACAATTCGGATGGAGAACTTCTTCCTGCCGGGGACGTTGCCGATGGGCGTCACCATTCTTGATGAAAATGGCCATACCCTGATTTCGCTGACCGGACCGGAAAGTAAGATTAAAGCCGAACCGCGTTGGATGCAGGAGCGATCCTGGTTTGGCTATACGCCAGGTTTCCGTGAGCTGGTGCTGAAAAAAAATCTACCGCCGTCTTCGTTAAGTATTGTCTATTCCGTGCCTGTTGATCAGGTGCTGGAACGTATTCGCATGTTGATACTTAACGCGATTTTGCTGAACGTGATTGCGGGTGCTGCATTGTTTACCCTCGCACGGATGTATGAGCGACGTATTTTTATTCCGGCAGAAAGTGACGCCCAGCGACTGGAAGAGCATGAGCAGTTTAACCGCAAGATAGTCGCCTCTGCGCCTGTGGGGATCTGCATTTTGCGAACTGTCGATGGCGTTAATATTTTGAGTAACGAACTGGCGCATACCTATCTCAACATGCTTACGCATGAGGATCGTCAACGGCTGACGCAAATTATTTGTGGCCAGCAGGTCAATTTTGTCGATGTCCTTACCAGTAACAATACCAACCTGCAAATCAGCTTTGTTCATTCGCGCTATCGTAATGAAAACGTGGCAATTTGCGTACTGGTCGATGTGTCTTCACGTGTGAAGATGGAAGAGTCGCTGCAAGAAATGGCACAGGCAGCAGAACAGGCGAGCCAGTCAAAATCGATGTTCCTTGCAACCGTCAGCCACGAACTGCGAACGCCGCTGTATGGCATTATCGGCAACCTGGATCTATTACAAACCAAAGAGTTACCAAAAGGTGTTGACCGTCTGGTGACGGCAATGAATAACTCTTCCAGCCTGTTATTGAAGATTATTAGCGACATTCTCGATTTCTCGAAGATTGAATCGGAACAGTTGAAAATCGAACCACGCGAGTTTTCACCGCGCGAAGTCATGAACCACATCACCGCCAACTATTTGCCGCTGGTGGTACGCAAGCAACTTGGTTTGTACTGTTTTATTGAGCCAGATGTACCGATGGCGCTCAATGGCGACCCAATGCGCTTACAGCAGGTGATCTCCAACCTGTTGAGTAATGCTATTAAATTTACCGATACCGGCTGCATTGTTCTGCATGTTCGCGTTGATGGTGATTATCTTTCTATTCGCGTACGCGATACCGGGGTGGGCATTCCAGCTAAAGAAGTTGTGCGGTTATTTGATCCATTCTTCCAGGTAGGGACGGGCGTACAGCGTAACTTCCAGGGGACTGGTCTGGGGCTGGCGATTTGTGAAAAATTGATCAGCATGATGGACGGTGACATCTCAGTGGATTCTGAACCGGGAATGGGCAGCCAGTTTGCGGTGCGTATTCCACTGTATGGCGCGCAGTATCCGCAGAAAAAAGGTGTCGAAGGATTAACGGGTAAACGCTGCTGGTTGGCGGTCCGCAATGCGTCGCTCTGCCAGTTCCTTGAAACCAGTTTGCAGCGTAGCGGCATAGTCGTTGCAACATACGAAGGGCAGGAACCGACTCCCGAAGATGTGTTGATCACCGATGATGTGATGAGTAAAAAATGGCAGGGCAGGGCGGTTGTGACTTTCTGTCGTCGCCATATCGGTATCCCTCTGGAGAAAGCGCCTGGTGAATGGGTACACAGTGTGGCAGCCCCGCACGAGCTACCGGCATTGCTGGCGCGCATCTATCTGATAGAAATGGAGAGCGACGATCCTGCTAACTCTCTGCCGTCGACCGACAAAGTGGTCAGCAATAACGACGATATGATGATTCTGGTCGTAGACGATCATCCAATTAACCGTCGTCTGTTGGCCGATCAGCTTGGATCGTTGGGCTATCAGTGTAAGACGGCGAATGATGGTGTTGATGCACTTAATGTCCTTAGTAAGAATCACATTGATATAGTGCTAAGTGATGTCAACATGCCGAATATGGATGGTTACCGGTTAACGCAACGTATCCGCCAGTTGGGACTGACGTTGCCGGTAATAGGGGTAACGGCCAATGCGTTGGCTGAAGAGAAACAGCGGTGTCTGGAGTCCGGTATGGATAGCTGTCTGTCTAAGCCAGTGACGTTGGATGTCATCAAACAGACGCTGACGATGTATGCCGAGAGGGTCAGGAAAGCGCGGGAATCGTAGACCGGATAAGGCGTTTACGTCGCATCCGGCAATCGGTGCAAATGCCAGATGCGACGCTGATGCGTCTTATCTGGCCTACATTATCGTAATCCATTGAAATAATGGAATTTGTAGGTCGGATAAGGCGTTTACGCTGC
>NZ_RHJO01000001.1:281055-281298 GCF_004211985.1 Escherichia sp. E10V10
AGGCGTTTACGCTGCATCCGGCAATCGGTGCAAATGCCAGATGCGACGCTGGCGCGTCTTATCTGACCTACATTATCGTAATCCATTGAAATAATGGAATTTGTAGACCGGATAAGGCGTTTACGCCGCATCCGGTAATCGGTGCAAATGCCAGATGCGACGCTGACGCGTCTTATCTGGCCTACCTTATTGTAATCCATTGAAATAATGGAATTTGTAGGCCGGATAAGGCGTTTACGCTGC